>JAGQYU010000002.1 GCA_020435885.1 Flavobacteriaceae bacterium | reverse complement strand
TTTAAGATAGCATCAGAAGCCTCAACAGCATGTAATATCAACTGATACGTACCATTTTCCACTTCTTCTACATCTAAACCCAACCCAGATGTGGCATTTGCTTGCGGATCTGCATCAATAATCAAAACCTTTTTCTCCAGCACCCCCAATGCCGCAGCTAAATTGATTGTAGTAGTGGTTTTTCCTACTCCCCCTTTTTGATTTGCAATTGCAATAATTTTTCCCATTAAAACTTACTAATTTTTGAGGGTATAAAAATACAACTATTTATGAGTTTGTAAAATGAAGTTGTGAACAATACTAAAATATAAAACTGCCGTAAAACAATAAAGTTTTAACGACAGTTTTAACTATTTTTTAAAAGTGTTTATTCCTGATTCTCAGGGTATAAAACAGCTAGAATATAGCCTTTAGTAAGGTATTTTTTAGCTACTTGTTGAATTTTTTCAGCAGTTATATCATCAATAGATTTTGTGAAACCAACTATTTTTGATCTATCCAATTTGTTATAATCAGCATTTTTTAGAGAATTTAACCAATAACGGTTCTTTTTAAGATTCTCTTTATATTCCAACAGTTGAGCTTCCTTAACTTTAGCAACATCTTTTTCTTCTGGCCCATTATCAATAATATTTTGAACTTCAGCTAAAGCAACCTCTTTCAGTTTTGTAACATTTTCAGGCCCACAAGGGAACGATATGTTAAGACTATAGCTTCCGTATGGATATTTATTCAGTCCGCCTCTGGCACCTACACCATAAACACCTGATTCTTCTTCTCTAAGTTTTTCGATCAGCTTTATTGATAAAATTTCACCTAAACTTTCTAATAAATGATCTTCTTCTGGGCTATAATTCGTTTCACCAGAATACTGAATAATTACATTACTTTTAGGTTCAGTTCCTTTCTTAATAATTTTTTCATGTGAACCTGATAAAGGTCTGTAACCATCATCAACAATCTCTTCTTTCGTATTATTACCAGGCAAGCTGGCAAGATATTGTTTTACATATTCTTTCAGTTGTTGCTCATCAAAGTTTCCAACAAAGTAGAAAGTAAAATCGCCGGCATTGGCAAAACGTTCTTTATATTTTTCGTAAGCCAAATTATAATCGGCATTTGCCCAATCTTCATCGGTTGGAATGGCAATAAATCTTTGATTACCTTGATTTAAGAATTTTGCATATTCAATCTGGAAATAAAAATTTGGATTCGATGAAATATTGCTATACAATGCTTTCTGTTTAGCAGCGAAAGAATTAAAAGATTTATCATCTTTATTAAGTGAAGTAAAATACAAATAGGTTAGTTGGAACATGGTTTCCAAGTCTTTTGGGGTAGAATTTCCTCTAATACCCTCGCTATTTGAACCAATATAAGGACTAACTCTGGCAATTTTACCAGAAAGCATCTTACCTAAGTCTGTAATATTGAAACCGTTAACACCTGCTTCAGACAAGCCAGAATTTGCAACGGCAGTTTTCTTATAAGTATCTGTGTCATAAAGCGCAGTACCACCATAGCTATAGGCATCCATTAATACTTCATCTTCTTTAAAATCAGTCTTTTTATATACAACTGTTGCTCCGTTTACCAACGAAAGCGTTGTTATACCTAACGATTCATTCTTAACTTCTTTAACAATGGCTCCTGCTTTTGGTAATTCTGAAATTAATGATTCAGCAAGTTCTTTTTCTTTATATGCTTCTATATCAGCATCTTTAACTTCTTCAAGAAGGTCTTTTACCTGTTGTTCAATAATTTTAGGCAGATCTTCTTTTTCAGCTCCAGTAAGCACAATAACTCTATTATCATCATGAATATATTCATTAATTAATGAACTAACTTCTTCCAAAGTAATAGTTGGTAAGTATTTTTGATAGAATTCGAACTCCCACTCAATACCCGGAATTGGTTCTTTTTCTAAGAAATTTCTAACATATTCACCAACATACTGGTCAGATTCATTTTTGTCTTTGTTTTGGTATGCTTTTTCAATATTGGCCATTACATCTTTCTTTGCTCTTTCAAATTCAGCCTTGTTAAAGCCATGTCTTTTAACTCGCTCGTTTTCTTGTAATATCACTTTTAATGCAGTTAGTTGACCTGTTGGGCCTGCAATTGCAAAAGATTGATATGCATTCTTATTGCGAGCCCAAGTACCTCCATAATAAGATGATCCAAATACAAAAGGAGGATTTTCTCCATTTCTGAGTTCGTCCAAACGATTATTAATCATTTGGGAGAATAATGAACGCTTTAATAGCTCCTTAAAATCACCATAAGTGGTAGTTTCTTTATTGGTGTGTTTATCCTTATATAATAACTGAACTCTGTTAAAAGTAGCTTCTTTATCAGTTTCAATAGCAATTAACGTTTCTTCATGATTTGGAACATTGAAAACTTCTCTTTCTCGAGGGTTTTTTGTTGCAGCGGTTTTTCCAAAATGCTCTTTGATCTTAGCTTCCAGTTTATCAACATCCACATCACCAACAGCAACAACTGCCATCAAATCTGGTCTGTACCAATCATTTTTAAAACGTCTAATAGACTCATAATCAAATTTTTCCAACGATTCTTTTGTACCGATAGGCATACGATCAGCATACTTAGAATTGTACATTACTTTTGGTAAGTAATTCGCTAACATTCTTTTATCAGCTCCAAGACCTAAACGATATTCTTCTAACACCACACCTCTTTCTTTATCGATTTCTTCATCGGTTAACAAGGCATTAAAAGCCCAATCTTCCAATATTTGAAATCCTTTTTCTAATTTTTCTTCATCATCACTGGGGATTGGTAAAATATAAACAGTTTCATCAAAACTTGTATAAGCATTTAGATGTGCTCCAAATTTTACACCGATATTTTGCAAATAATCTACCAAATCATTCTTTTTGAAGTTTTTAGTACCATTAAAGTTCATGTGTTCCATAAAGTGAGCCAGTCCAAGCTGGTCATCATCCTCTAAAATAGAACCTGCATTTACAGCTAATCTTAACACTACTTTATCTTCTGGTTTACCATTATTTCTAATATAATAAGTAAGTCCGTTTTCTAGCTTACCCATTCTTATGTTTGGATCAACCGGAATTTGTTTGTCATTTATTTCAACGCCTTGCTTGGCATCTTTTAGCGCGGTTTGCTGCGAAAACGTAAATGCAACAAAATGAATCAATAATACTGTAAGAATAAATTTCCTCATGATTGTTTTTGATTAATGATTTATAAAATATTTACTGGTTATACAATTTTTTAAAGGTACAATTTTTTATTGTTTATTAACTCTTTTTTGCTCTGATCATAGCCTCTAGCATATCCCACATTTCTTTGGGGATAGCTTCTAACATATTGAACTCGCCAGCTCCTTGCAACCATTCACCACCGTCAATAGTAACTACTTCACCATTTATATACGATGAATAATCAGACATCAGGTATGCAGCCAAATTTGCCAATTCTTGATGCTCACCTACTCTCCTTAGCGGAATTTTCTTTTTCATATCAAATTTATCTTTCAAATCACCGGGCAATAACCTATCCCAAGCGCCTTTGGTAGGAAATGGTCCAGGAGCTATCGCATTAAAGCGAATACCATACTTTGCCCATTCTACCGCTAAAGAACGAGTCATGGCCAACACTCCTGCTTTGGCAGTAGCAGAAGGTACCACATAAGCGGAACCTGTCCATGCATACGTTGTAACTATATTTAATACTGTAGCTTTTTGTTGCTTACTATCTATCCAATGTTTACCAAAAGCCAGTGTGCAGTTTTTAGTTCCTTTTAAAACAATATCTATAATGGTATCAAATGCATTTGAAGAAAGGCGTTCAGTTGGACTAATAAAATTCCCGGCTGCGTTGTTCAACAGTCCATCCACTTTGCCAAATTCCTGCAGAGTTGCTTTTAACATATTTTCAACTTCTTCATAATTTCTTACATCACATTGTACGGGAAGGACTTTTCCGCCTGTTTTTTGTTCTAATTCTTCTTTTACTGATGAGAGTTTATCTATATTTCTGGATGTAATTACAACATCGGCTCCTAATTCAAGAAAATAATTGGTCATAGCTTTTCCTAAACCACTTCCACCACCTGTAACAACAATAACTTTATCTTTTAAAGCATTTTCTTTTAGCATCGGTTCATTATACATAAGTCTTATTTTTTAATTTTTATAAAAGTATTGATATTTCATTATAAAAAGTGTTAATAGAATTTTATTTTTTATTTTAAAAACTATTTGCTAAACACAAAAGGATTTGTATATTTGCGGTCGATTTTTAGGATAGCTCCTCGATAAAGCTACATATATAGATTAAGAAGATTTTATAAAGATATTTTGAAATGAAAAGAACGTATCAACCGTCAAAGAGAAAAAGAAGAAATAAGCACGGCTTTATGGAAAGAATGGCATCAGCCAATGGAAGAAAAGTATTAGCTAGAAGAAGAGCTAAAGGTAGAAAGAGATTGACTGTTTCATCAGAAGCAAGACCAAAAAAATAATGATTCTATTCATTACAATATACAAAGGTGTTATCAAATTGGTAACACCTTTTTTTATATGTTTTAATAACTTTTTAAAACTCTTTTAAAAATAAAAAAAATAATTTCAAATATTTGCATCAGATAAATTCTACACAATAAAATGCCAAAAAATAAAAATATAAAATCAGTTTTAATTATAGGTTCTGGGCCTATCATTATTGGACAAGCATGTGAATTTGATTATTCCGGTAGCCAAGCTATCCGTTCATTAAAAGAAGAGGGGATTGAAGTTACGCTTATCAATTCCAATCCGGCAACCATTATGACCGATCCTTCTTTGGCTGATAATGTTTATTTAAAACCACTTACTACCAAATCAATTGTTGAAATATTACAAAAGCACCCTAACATAGACGCCGTATTACCTACTATGGGGGGGCAAACTGCACTAAATTTATGTATTGAAGCGCAGGAAAAAGGTATTTGGGAAGATTTTGGTATTGAACTGATAGGTGTAGATATTGATGCCATTAATATTACTGAAGATAGAGAGCAGTTTAGAAAATTGATGGACAAGATTGGTGTTGGGCAAGCACCTTCTACCACTGCTACTTCCTTCTTAAAAGGTAAAGAAATTGCTCAAGAATATGGTTTTCCGTTGGTTATTAGGCCTTCTTTTACGTTGGGAGGTTATGGAGCATCGGTAGTTTATAATAAGGAGGATTTTGACGAATTGCTACGAAGAGGTTTAGAAGCATCACCCATCCATGAAGTAATTATTGATAAAGCCTTATTGGGATGGAAAGAATATGAATTAGAGCTACTTAGAGATAAAAATGATAACGTTGTTATCATCTGTACCATCGAAAATATGGATCCTATGGGTATCCACACCGGGGATTCTATAACCGTAGCCCCTGCTATGACATTAAGTGATAGAACCTTCCAGCGAATGAGAGATTTGGCCATTTTAATGATGCGTTCTATTGGTGATTTTGCCGGAGGTTGTAATGTGCAATTTGCTGTAAGCCCTGATGAAAAAGAAGATATTGTTGCTATTGAAATCAACCCAAGGGTTTCTCGTTCTTCTGCATTGGCATCAAAAGCTACTGGCTACCCAATCGCTAAAATTGCTGCAAAACTAGCTATTGGCTATCATTTAGATGAGCTTGAAAATCAGATAACTAAAACAACATCAGCTCTTTTTGAGCCCACATTAGATTATGTAATCGTAAAGATACCTAGATGGAACTTTGATAAATTTGAAGGCTCTGACAGAACATTAGGCTTACAAATGAAGTCAGTTGGAGAGGTAATGGGTATTGGACGTTCTTTTCAAGAAGCGCTCCATAAAGCAACCCAATCACTTGAAATTAAACGAAATGGATTAGGTGCTGATGGTAAAGGTCTTAAAGATTATAATAAAATTATTGATAAACTTAAGAACCCTAGTTGGGATAGGGTCTTTGTAATCTACGATGCCATCCAGATTGGGATTCCGCTAAGCAGAATACATGAAATCACCAAGATAGACATGTGGTTCTTAAAACAATATGAAGAGTTACACTATCTTGAAAAAGAAATATCAACCTACACGCTAGAAACCTTACCCAAAGAACTATTGTTAGAGGCCAAACAAAAAGGCTATGGTGATAGACAAATAGCACATATGCTTGATTGTTATGAAAGCGAAGTTTATAATAAACGTAAAGAGTTAAATATCAATAGAGTATATAAATTAGTTGATACTTGTGCAGCGGAGTTTAAGGCTCAGACTCCTTACTACTACTCTACTTTTGAAAATAATATGATTACTCTTGAAGGTGCCAAGTCTGTAAATGAAAGCATTGTTACCGATAAAAAGAAAATTATAGTATTAGGTTCCGGCCCAAACCGTATTGGACAAGGTATTGAATTTGATTATTGCTGTGTCCACGGAGTATTAGCCGCTAAAGAATGTTGTTATGAAACCATTATGATTAACTGTAACCCGGAAACTGTTTCTACAGACTTTGATACAGCAGATAAATTATATTTTGAACCAGTTTTTTGGGAACATCTTTACGATATTATCCAACATGAAAAACCTGAAGGAATCATTGTACAATTAGGAGGGCAAACAGCTTTAAAACTTGCAGAAAAGTTAGATAAATATGGTGTAAAAATTATTGGAACTTCTTTTGAAGCCTTAGATTTAGCAGAAGATAGAGGCCGTTTTTCTACATTATTAAAAGATTTAGGTATTCCCTATCCTAAGTTCGGAACTGCTACTACTGCTGATGAAGCTTTGGCTGTAGCTGATGAATTGGATTTCCCGATACTGGTAAGGCCTTCATATGTGCTTGGTGGACAAGGTATGAAAATTGTTATCAACAAAGAAGAACTGGAAGAGCATGTAGTTGATCTGTTAAGAAAAATTCCTAATAATGTGCTATTATTAGATCATTATCTAGATGGAGCAATTGAAGCTGAATCAGATTCAATCTGTGATGGCGAAGATGTTCAAATAATTGGCATTATGGAACATATAGAACCCTGTGGTGTTCATTCCGGTGATTCTAATGCCACTTTACCTCCTTTCAACTTAGGAGAGTTTGTAATGCAACAAATTAAAGATCATACTAAAAAGATTGCTTTAGCTCTTAAAACTGTGGGACTCATCAATATACAATTTGCTATTAAAGATGATATTGTTTACATTATAGAAGCAAACCCAAGAGCCTCTAGAACTGTACCTTTTATAGCCAAGGCCTATGGCGAACCTTATGTAAACTACGCCACCAAAGTGATGTTGAGAGAAAATAAAGTTAAAGACTTTACTTTTAATCCCCAATTAAAAGGTTATGCGATAAAACAGCCTGTATTTTCATTCAATAAATTTCCAAATGTTGACAAAACTTTAGGGCCAGAAATGAAATCAACAGGAGAAAGTATTTTGTTTATTGAAAGCCTTAAAGATGATCAATTCTATGAATTGTATTCAAGACGTAAGATGTATTTAACTAAATAGCTTCAATATTTCGGTTCAAAGGACTAATTTTACATGAAAGATTAGTTCATATGAAAATTACATTACAATACACTAAGTTTTTTTTCCTTTTTATTATAATTTCTTTTTTATGGAATTGTGATAAAAATGAATTGTCAAATGACAATGAAAACACTACTAAAGAAAAATTACCTTTAATAAAGATAAATACTTTTGGAGAAGCTATTGTTGATGAACCAAAAATAGATGCTTATCTTACAATTGAAGAACAAGAAGTTACTACATATGAAGGTGGTATTGGCATAGAATTTAGAGGTGCTTCTTCTCAGTCGTTTCCAAAAAAATCTTACGGGCTTGAAACTAGAGATGAAAACAATGATGACCTCTCTGTTTCTTTATTAGACTTTCACGAAGAGGAAGATTGGATTCTCTACGGCCCTTACAGCGATAAATCATTGATTAGAAACAGGTTAATTTACCATCTTTCCAATGAAATGAATAGGTATGCCAGCAGATGTAAATTTGTAGAATTAACTATAAACAACCAATATCAAGGGTTATATGTCTTTATGGAAAAATTAAAAAGAGATAAAAACCGAATTGATATCAACAAGTTAAATGAAGATGAAAATACAGGAGAAGATGTAACTGGTGGTTATATTTTAAAAATTGATAAAACCGCCGGTAATAATTTAGGCGATGGTTATAATAACTTAAATTCATTTAGGTCTCAGTATCCACCTAACCATGCTACTTCAGGGCAACAGATTCATTTTTTATATGAATATCCTAAGGCCGAAGATATAACTACTGAACAGAAGCAATATATTTCAACTTATATATCTGAGTTTGAGAATAAACTGGCTTCTGCCGAGTTTGCTGATCCAGTAAACGGTTATACAACATATATTGATGTTGATAGTTTTATCGATTTTTTTATTTTAAATGAATTATCTAACAATGTTGACGGTTACCGGTTGAGTACATTTATGTTTAAAGATAAAAATGATAAACTGAATATGGGGCCCATATGGGATTTTAATCTTGCATTTGGCAATGCTAATTATTGTGGTGGTGGAAATACAAATGTATGGGCCTATAAATTCAATGAAAGATGCTCTGATGATTTTTGGCAAGTGCCTTTTTGGTGGGAGCGACTACTTGAAGACCCAAATTTTGTTTCAAAACTGAAAACCCGCTGGAACGAACTATCTACAGGTATATTATCTGAAGCAGCTATCATTTCAAAAATTGATTCTTATAAAAACACTTTGACAGATTCTGAAGCTATTACGCATAATTTTACAAAATGGAATGTATTAGGTATTTATGTTTGGCCAAATAATTATATCGGCAATACATATGAAGAAGAGTTGAATTATTTAAAAGGCTGGATACATAATAGACACAATTGGCTACACAATGCTATAAACTCCTTATAAAAAAAGCCGCCAAAACTGGCGGCTTTTTATTAATATCTTATGTAATTAAATTACCATCATCATCCCATTCAGCAACTTCACTACGTTTAGACTGATCAACACATTTGGCTAACCATTCCTCATCGTATTGTAAACCATGAGCTGCTAAAACATCTTCCGGAACTCCATCCCAAACATTGGGCATATTACCTTTATAGCCAAGATCTTTAATCCCCATTTCGGTGGTATAATATCCTGTTAAGGTAAGGTTTCGCATTCTTGTAAAGAATTTTTCTCCTTGTAATAATTCTTCCGAAGTTTTGC
>JAGQYU010000221.1 GCA_020435885.1 Flavobacteriaceae bacterium | reverse complement strand
GATTTATTTATGAAATCACTTAAAATTAGAGATAGTATGGGAGACATTCCTGGTGTTACAATCAACAAATTACATTTAGCAGAATATTATCTATATAAAGAGAATATTGTAAAAGCTATAAAAGAAGCTAAAGAATCTTATGAATTATCATCTCAGATAAAAAATTACAGAGATAAGTTACTGGCACTAAAATTCCTTTCTAAAGTAAAAAGCGACTATGATTATGCCAATGAATATATGGAGTTGAGTGATAGCCTCCAAAAAGAAGAAAGGAAGATCAGAAATAAATTTGCCCGCATTCGTTTTGAAACAGATGAATTTAAAGAGAGAACAGAAAAATTAACAGAACAAAAGAAAACCATAACAACGGTATCATCCATAATAATTGCCATGGGCTTGTTACTCTTTATCATTTGGAATCAACGGATGCGCAATAAAAAGCTTCAATTAGAAAAAGAACAACAAGAAGCCAACGAAGAAATCTATAATTTAATGTTAAATCAGCAATACAGTGTTGACGAAGGCAGAAGGGAAATAAAAAAACGCATCTCAGAGGAGTTGCATGATGGTGTTTTAGGAAAATTATTTGGAACACGTCTTATTTTGGGAACGCTCAACAGTGCAAAAGATGAAGAATCTATCATTAAAAGAGAAAAATATATTAGTGATTTACAGGAAGTTGAAGATGAAATTCGCAACGTTTCTCATGAGCTGAACGAAAAATCTGTAATGTCAGATATAGGTTATGCTACTCTTATAGAAGAACTTCTTGAAAAACAGAGTATTGTAGGTAAATTCAATTATGCTTTTAAATATGACGAACAACTTAAGCTTGAAAAATTGAGTGGTAGTCTACAAATGAATTTGTATAGAATTATTCAGGAAGCTGTACAAAATATCAATAAATATGCTAAGGCCGAAAATGTATTGGTTGAATTTAAAATAGTTGATAATCATATAAAGCTAACAATTCAAGATGATGGTGTAGGTTTTGATACTGCTTCCAAATCTAGAGGGATTGGACTTAAAAATATGGATTCTCGTATTAAAAATCTTCACGGAACTATTAACGTTACTTCAGAGAAAGGCGAAGGTACAACCATAAGAATTGAAGTGCCTTTGTAAAAGTGATAATTTTTTAGTAAGTTTGTTATAAACGTACTGCAACCCCTGTCGCTATTTTATTTATTTAATGAAGAAGAAGTTACGAATATTGATCGTGGATGATCACCCAATGATCGTTGAGGCTTATAAGAATCTATTAAGCTCATCTGACTTGTCTGATTATCGTTTTTTGATAGATACTGCCAATGATATTGATACAGCTATTAAAAAAATTGTAAGATCAGTAGGAGAGAACACACCCTATAATCTCCTTTTCTTTGATGTTAAATTACCACCATCTTCTGACGGAGAAATTATTTCAGGAGAAGGGTTAGCGGTATTTGCCAGAGAGAAGTTGCCTTTTGCAAAGATTGTTATTCTAACCATGTTCAATGAGACCTTTAGGATTCATAATATTTTAAAAACAGTAAATCCTGATGGGCTACTAATTAAGAACGATTTAACTTCTAAAGAATTTTTAATTGCTTTTAATGCTATTATGTACAGTCCTCCTTATTACAGTGCTACTGTTGTAAATTATTTTAGAAATCAATCATTAAATAGTGAGGGCGTTGTGCTGGATGATATCAATAGAAAAATCATTTTTTATCTTTCTAAGGGGATTAAAACAAAAAACTTGCCTAATTATATAAATCTATCCCTTAGTGCTATAGAAAAGCGAAAGAATCAGATAAGAAACCTTTTAAAACTTGATGAAGCTAATGATGAGACTATCATTGAAGAAGCTCAAAAAAGAGGTTTTGTTTAGTTAATTGAGGACTGAATTTATCATTTCCCAAAGTTCATAATCAAAACCTGAAGGTCCAAAGACCGAATCGTTTGCATTATCTCCCATCCGTACTATAACCATATTTTTACTAGGGATAACATATAATTTTTGATCATCTTTTCCGAGCCCCGCATACATATCATAAGGTGCATTTGGTATTAAATTTCCTGTGTATAACTCTTCTGATGATGGCAATCTGAAACTTTCTTTTCCGTTGAGCCACCACAAATAGCCGTAGGCTTTATTCATGTTTTGAGAAGTGTTGGTCATATCTTTAAAGAAATTTTCATCAGATAAAATAACTTCGTCTCCCCATGTACCTTTATTGAGGTTTAAAAGACCGAAACGAGCCATACTACGCGCCGTACTAAAATATAAGTGAAAACATCCAACAGGTATCCAAGAGCCTTGCATGCCTATTCTATCTCTAATTGTTTCATTAAAATAGGCAGTAAAACTTTTATTGGTAGCTCCGGCTATAATAGAATGATTTAATGTATAGGGAGCGTTATGATAATACCAAAAAGTGCCGGGTTCATTTTTATAAAGTAGATCTTCAGGATCTGTACAACTTGAATCAGGTACTGTATAATCCAAACCGGTTGTCATTGTCAAATGATGCCAAACGGTTACATTTTTTTCCTGAGTGTCTGTCATACTAGACCAATTTTCGCCTAAATATAGCTGTGAGCTGTCATCCAAATCTAAAAAACCTTCCTGTTGGGCTATTCCAACTGTAAATGCAGTTAGTGTTTTGGCTGCAGAGTTCCATGTATGGTTTGTAGTTGAACTGAAATCATCACTGTACCATTCAACGGCAATTTTACCATCTTGTAAAATGATAAAAGCCTTTGTCTTTTTCTCATCAAGAAAAGTATATAATGATTGCAAGTTGGAAGTATTCCATTTTAAGTCTTCAGGAGAAACCGTTTCCCAAATACTACTGTTGTTTGGCGGAAAATATAATTCTACAGGTTTCGTATCTGTATCATCATCAGAACAACCAAAAAATGTAGCGAGTGTAGTTACTGCTAACAAGAAAAATAGGATTCGCTTATAAAACATAATCAGCAATTTATGACTTAGACTAAACGTAAATTAAAAGGTTTAAGTACTTTTGCAGCGAAAAATTAAGAGTATGCGGACTAAAACATCCAAAAAGAATAAAATCAATGTAGTAACCCTTGGCTGTTCAAAGAATATATATGATTCTGAAGTGTTGATGGGGCAGTTGAAGGCCAACAATAAAGAAGTGGTTCATGAAGATGAAAATGATGATGGTAACATTGTAGTAATCAATACATGTGGTTTTATTGGAAAGGCCAAGGAGGAGTCCATCAATACTATTTTATATTATGTTGATAAAAAGGAAAAAGGGCTGGTAGATAAAGTGTATGTAACAGGGTGTTTAAGCGAACGCTACAAACCTGATTTGGAAAAAGAAATCCCTGATGTTGATGAATATTTTGGCACACATGATCTGCCTAATTTGCTAAAAGTTTTAGAAGCCGATTACAAACATGAACTTATTGGCGAACGCCTAACAACCACGCCAAAACACTATGCATATTTAAAAATAGCAGAAGGTTGTGATAGACCTTGTTCATTTTGTGCCATTCCACTGATGCGTGGCAAACACATATCAACGCCTATTGAAGAATTAGTAGAAGAAGCTTCAAAACTGGCAGAAAAAGGTATTAAGGAACTTATTTTGATTGCTCAAGACCTTACTTATTACGGTTTGGATATCTATAAAAAAAGAGCCTTAGCTGATTTGTTAAAGGAACTAGTAAAAATTGAAGGAATTGAATGGATTCGATTACACTATGCTTTTCCTACAGGTTTTCCGCTTGATGTGCTAGAAGTTATGAAGAACGAGTCCAAAGTGTGTAATTATTTAGATATTCCGCTTCAGCATATCAATACAGAAATTTTAACTTCTATGCGGCGAGGTACTACTTCAGAAAAGACGAGAAAATTAATACAGCAGTTTAGAGAGGCAGTCCCCAATATGGCTATCAGAACTACGTTGATTGTCGGCTATCCCGGTGAAACGGAAGAAAAATTTGAAGAATTGAAACAGTGGGTTATCGATACGCGTTTTGACAGATTGGGAGCTTTTGCGTATTCTCATGAGGAAAACACACATGCTGCAACCTTGGTTGATGATGTTCCTGAAGAAGTGAAAGAGCAACGAGTAGCTGAGATCATGGAAGTTCAGAGCCAGATTTCGTGGGAGTTGAATCAAGAAAAGATAGGCAAGGTCTTCAAGTGTATTTTTGATAGGAAAGAAGGTAATTATTTTTATGGAAGAACTGAGTTTGATTCTCCTGATGTAGATAATGATGTACTAGTGGATGCCACCAAACATTATGTGCAAATAGGGAAGTTTATAAATGTAAAAATTGTTGATGCCGGAGATTTTGATCTCTATGGAGAACCGATATAGTTAAAAAAATGTTAGTTCTCTTTACTATTTTCGACTGATTGTTAAAAATTAGTAATTTTAACAAAAATCAATAAAATGCTACAAAAAATTGATGATGAGTCATGTTGTAAACCTCAGGTAAATTATCCAACACATTGGAATAAAGTGTATTTGAATACCGAAATTGAAAAATTAGGCTGGTATGAAAATAATCCCCAAAAAACAGTAGAATTAATAGAGCAATGTAACTTACCAAAAGAGGCATTACTTTTTATCCCAGGAGCCGGAGCAACAACCTTAGTTGACGAACTTGTAAACAGAGATTTTTCAAATATTATTGCTAATGATATATCCGAAGCGGCTTTAATAAAATTAAAAGAACGTGTTGGTAAAACCAATGCCGTTACATATATTATTGATGATTTGACTAAGCCAAGAAAGCTCCCCCAAATTGATGAAATTGACCTTTGGGTAGACAGGGCTGTGCTTCACTTCTTTTTAACGGAAGATGAGCAAGATGCCTATTTTACATTAGTGAAGAAGCTGATAAAACCGAAAGGGTATATCATTTTGGTAGAATTTAATCTGGAAGGAGCAAAAAAATGTAGCGGATTAGATGTAGTTAATTATAACGAAGCAATGCTTCAACAAAAATTAGGAGAAGAATTTAATTTGATAAATTCTTTTAATTATACATACGTAAACCCTTCTGGTGGTGAGCGCCCTTATGTGTATACGTTGTTTCAGCGAAAGTAAAATTTGATGAAAGTAGAGACCATTCCATTTTATAAAACGGGGTATTTTTCTAAGTTAATTTGCGATTACCTTGCAAAAGATGATAAGCTACAGCCTTTCTATAACAATTTTCCATCCATAGAAGGTTTCAAAAAGCAACTTGAAGAAAAGAAAGAATCCTTTTCTTTGGAGTCAAGAAATGTATTGGTTAATGCACTTTCAGATCAGTATAAAAATGTAGAGAAATCTGAAAAGACGTCGGAGAATATAGAAAAGCTGAAATTTGAAAACACATTTACGGTAGTTACGGGCCATCAATTAAATTTGTTTACTGGGCCTTTGTATTTTTTGTATAAGATCATTTCAACGATCAATCTTACAGAAATACTGAAAGAGGAATTCCCTTCGTATAATTTTGTTCCTGTCTATTGGATGGCTAC
>JAGQYU010000220.1:2153-3898 GCA_020435885.1 Flavobacteriaceae bacterium | reverse complement strand
TCAACACCACAACGGTCGCAAATAATTCCTTTATATCGTATTCTTTTATATTTTCCACAAGCACACTCGTAATCTTTGATAGGTCCGAAAATCCTTTCGCAGAACAAACCATCTCTCTCAGGTTTATGAGTACGATAGTTTATAGTTTCCGGCTTAAGTACCTCGCCTCTTGATTGCTCCAAGATAGACTCCGGTGAAGCCAGACCTATAGATATTTTATTGAATTTTTTTACAGTGTATTTTTCTTTTTGTTTTGCCATGATTTATTTACAATCAATTAAGTGTAAAAATGTATTGTAAAAGCTGCAGGCAAAAGCCCGCAGCATGTTTTTATTCTTCTAATCTAACGTCTAAACCTAAACCTCTAAGTTCGTGTAACAATACGTTGAACGATTCAGGTAAACCAGGTTCCGGCATTTGCTCGCCTTTAACGATAGACTCATAGGTTTTAGCTCTTCCTAATACGTCATCAGATTTAACTGTTAGTATCTCTCTCAACGTGCTGGAAGCTCCATATGCTTCAAGCGCCCAAACCTCCATCTCACCAAAACGTTGACCTCCAAACTGAGCTTTACCTCCCAATGGCTGCTGAGTAATAAGTGAGTAAGGCCCAATTGAACGTGCGTGCATCTTATCATCAACCATGTGGCCTAATTTAAGCATGTAGATAACACCTACCGTTGCGGGCTGATCAAAACGCTGACCTGTACCACCATCATATAAATATGTATGTCCAAATTCCGGAACTCCTGCTTTGTTTGTCAAATCAGTGATCTCAGCTAATGAAGCTCCATCAAAAATTGGCGTAGCATATTTTTGACCTAATTTTTGGCCTGCCCAACCTAATACAGTTTCGTAAATCTGACCGATGTTCATACGAGAAGGTACACCAAGTGGGTTCAATACGATATCAACAGGAGTACCATCTTCCAAGAAAGGCATATCTTCCTGACGAACAATACGGGCCACAATACCTTTGTTACCGTGGCGACCTGCCATTTTATCACCAACTTTCAGTTTACGTTTTTTAGCAATGTAAACCTTAGCCAATTTAACGATACCTGCTGGAAGTTCATCACCCACAGTAATGGTGAATTTTTCTCTACGCAATGCACCTTGAAGGTCGTTTACTTTAATTTTATAGTTGTGGATCAACTCGTTGATCAATTTGTTAGAATCATCATCGGTTGTCCAAACACCTTTTGTTAAATGCTCAAAATCATTAACCGCAGTTAACATTTTTAAGGTGAATTTCTTTCCTTTAGGGAAAATTTCTTCACCTAGATCATTTAATACACCTTGAGAAGTTTTACCATTTACCAAGTTGAACAATTTATCGATCAACTTATCTCTAAGAGTATCTAATTTCAATGTGAAATCAGCCTCTAGTCTGGAAATATCTTCTTTATCTTTACTTCTCTTGGTCTTATCTTTGATAGTACGTTGGAACAGCTTTTTATCAATAACCACACCATTCAATGAAGGTGAAGCTTTTAAGGATGCATCCTTCACATCACCTGCATTATCACCAAAAATAGCTCTTAACAGTTTTTCTTCCGGAGTTGGATCGGATTCACCTTTAGGAGTAATTTTACCAATCAAAATATCTCCCGGCTTAATTTCTGCTCCGATACGAATCATACCGTTTTCATCCAAATCTTTGGTAGCTTCTTCGCTGACGTTAGGAATATCGTTTGTCAATTCCTCCGCTCCTAATTTGGTATCTCTAACATCTAATGAATATT
>JAGQYU010000220.1:0-2082 GCA_020435885.1 Flavobacteriaceae bacterium | reverse complement strand
TTTCAGAAATAACAATAGCATCTTCAAAGTTATACCCTTTCCAAGGCATAAAGGCCACTTTCATATTTATACCAAGTGCTAATTCACCTTTTTCGGTTGCATATCCTTCACAGAGTACCTGACCTTTTGTAACCTTATCTCCTTTTCTTACAATAGGATGCAAGTTGATACAAGTACCTTGGTTGGTTTTTCTAAATTTGATAAGTTCATACGTTTTAGAATCTTCGTCAAAACTTACCATTCGTTGCTCATCAGTTCTTTCATATTTGATGGTAATTTTATCAGAGTCAACATATTCAACAACACCGTCTCCTTCAGCATTGATCAATATTCTAGAGTCAGTTGCTACACGTCTTTCCAAACCAGTTCCAACAATTGGAGATTCTGCTCTCATCAATGGTACAGCCTGGCGCATCATGTTTGATCCCATCAATGCACGGTTAGCATCATCATGCTCTAAGAAAGGAATCAACGATGCAGAAATAGATGCAATCTGATTAGGAGCTACATCCATATAGTCTACTTCTTCAGGAGAAACTAAAGGATAATCTGCTTCATCTCTAACAATTACTCTTTCCTGAACAACTTTACCTTTCTCATCTAACTCTAAGTTTGATTGAGCAATTCTCTTACCTTCTTCTTCTTCAGCACTTAAGTAAATTGGCTCTTTGGTAACATCAACATTTCCGTTTACAACTTCTTTATAAGGAGTTTCAATAAACCCTAGGTTGTTTACTTTAGCATAAACAGCTAATGAAGAAATCAGGCCGATGTTTGGCCCTTCAGGAGTTTCAATAGGACATAAGCGTCCGTAATGTGTATAGTGTACGTCTCGAACCTCAAAACCTGCTCTTTCTCTTGAAAGACCGCCAGGCCCTAGCGCAGATAATCTTCTTTTGTGAGTAATCTCTGCTAATGGATTAGTTTGATCCATAAACTGAGATAACTGGTTTGTTCCAAAGAATGAATTGATAACTGATGACAATGTTTTGGCATTAATCAGATCAATAGGTGTAAACACCTCATTATCACGAACGTTCATACGCTCACGGATAGTACGAGCCATTCTTGAAAGACCTACGCCAAATTGTGCAGCCAATTGCTCACCTACTGTACGGATACGACGGTTAGACAAGTGGTCTATATCATCAACTTCAGCTTTAGAGTTTACTAACCTTATTAAATTCTTAATAATGGTTATGATATCCTCTTTTGTTAGAACTTCTTCAGCAATATCTACATTGATATTCAACTTTTTGTTCATTCTGTAACGCCCAACTTCTCCAAGACTGTAACGTTGCTCAGAAAAGAACAATTTGTGAATAATTCCTTTAGCAGTCTCATAATCAGGTGGTTCAGCATTACGTAACTGACGGTAGATATGTTCTACAGCTTCTTTTTCTGAGTTTGTAGGATCTTTTTGTAGTGTATTATGGATGATGGCATAGTCTCCCATTTCAGTATCTTCTTTATGTAGAAGAATTGTTTTGGTATCTGCATCAACTATTTCATCAATATGTTCTTTTTCTATAATGGTATCCCTATCAAGAATGATTTCATTACGCTCAATAGAAACTACCTCTCCTGTATCTTCATCAACGAAGTCCTCATGCCAAGTTTTTAACACTCTGGCCGCTAACTTACGTCCAATTACTTTTTTAAGTCCACTTTTAGATACTTTAACTTCATCTGCCAAGTCAAAAATCTCTAAAATGTCTTTATCTCTTTCAAAACCGATGGCACGGAACAATGTAGTTACCGGTAATTTTTTCTTTCTATCAATATACGCATACATTACGTTATTGATATCAGTAGCAAATTCTATCCAAGAACCTTTAAAAGGAATAACTCTTGCAGAATATAATTTGGTTCCATTAGCATGGAAAGATTGGCCAAAGAATACACCCGGAGAACGGTGTAATTGTGAAACAACAACTCTCTCAGCTCCGTTAATTACAAACGTTCCGCTTTGGGTCATATATGGAATGGTACCTAAATACACATCCTGAACTATGGTTTCAAAATCCTCATGTTCCGGATCTGTACAGTACAATTTCAATCTGGCCTTTAGAGGAACACTAT
>JAGQYU010000219.1 GCA_020435885.1 Flavobacteriaceae bacterium | reverse complement strand
ATTGTTGATCCTGATGATCTTGCATATATTTTACCTGCATGTATTTTATAGAATCTCTTTCAGCTTTAGCGGCCAACTGTTCTCTCTCGGAAGCATGTTTACATTTTTCTTCATATACGGTAAATTTAGGAGATTTTCCTCCATCTAAATAATGCTGCAACAAACGATGCGCCATCACATCAGGATATCGGCGAATTGGCGATGTAAAATGGCTGTAATAATCAAATGCCAGTCCGTAATGACCAATATTATCAGTGGTATAAATGGCCTTGCTCATAGAACGGATGGTAAGGGTTTCTACCATATTTTCTTCCGGTTTACCATGTACATCGGTTAATAATTTATTTAAAGAACTAGAAATTCCTTCTCTGTTTTGTGTGTTGATCTTATATCCAAATTTACTGATAATTTGTTGTAAACCAGCTAGTTTTTCAATATCCGGCTCATCATGTACCCTATACACAAACGTTTTATTAGAAGGAACACCTCTTTTGCCTTTTCCAATAAATTCTGCTACTCTCCTATTAGCCAGTAACATAAATTCTTCAATCAATTTATTAGAATCTTTTGCTTCTTTAAAATAAACTCCAACAGGTTCATTATGTTTATCCAGTTTAAACTTAACCTCAATCTTATCAAAAGTAATAGCTCCTTGTTGCAATCTTTTTTTACGCAATATTTTAGCCAGTTCGTCTAACTTTAAAATAGCTTCTACAATTTCATCTTCTACTCTGTATTCTTTTTCTGTTAAGGATAATTCTTGTGGAATTATATTCCCTTTCGTTTCTATAATATGTTGAGCTTCTTCATAAGCAAAACGTCTGTCTGAATACGTTACAGTTCTTCCAAACCATTCGTTAATGACTTGTGCTTTTTCATTGATTTCAAATACTGCTGAAAAAGTTAATTTTTCTTCGTTTGGACGTAATGAACACACTCCATTTGAAAGCATTTCAGGTAACATAGGCACTACTCTATCAACCAAATAAACTGAAGTAGCTCTGTTATACGCCTCATCATCTAACAAAGTGTCTGGTTGCACATAATGTGAAACATCAGCAATATGAATACCTATTTCGTAATTACCATTTGTTAATTTTTTAAAAGACAAGGCATCATCAAAATCTTTTGCATCTTTAGGATCAATAGTAAAGGTTGTTGTACTGCGCATATCTTTACGTTTACCTATTTCATCCTGAGTGATTTCTAACGGTAATTTTTTAGCTTCTTTTTCTACTTCATCGGGGAATTTATAAGGTAAACCGTACTCTAATAAGATAGAATGTATCTCTGTTTCATGCTCTCCGGGTTTACCTAAAACCGTAACAATTTTTCCAAAAGGATTTTTAGAATTATCCGGCCAATCTGTGATCTTTGCTAGCACTTTATCACCATGCTGTGCACCGTCAATATGCTGCTTGGAAATAAAAATATCAGCATACATTTTAGGGTCATCTGGTACTACAAATCCATAGTTTTTACTAAGTTGTAATACGCCCACAAATTCCTTTTTAGCTCTTTGTAAAATTTCAATTACTTCACCTTCATACCTATCGTTATTTCGTCTTCTGTACACATACACTTTTACCGTATCTCCATCTAATGCTCTGTTAATATTGATTGTGGGGATAAAAGCATCATGATCTAAATCTTCGGCAATAAAATAGGCAGTTTTATTATTTGTAAAATCTAATACGCCAATATGATAGTGTTCATTTTGAATGATTTTAAACTTACCTCTATCAATTTCTTCAATACGCTGCGCCGCTTTTAATTCTTGTAGTTTTTTAATGATTTGATTTCTACCATTAGCATCATCAATATCTAACTTTGCAGCTATTTGTTTATAATTAAATGGTTGTTGAGAATTTTTATTAAGAATCTTAAGGATTTTAGCATCTAAATCTTTAACAACACTTCCTTTCTTTTTACGGATATATCTTTTTTTAGACATATAATTTATAGGGGATTTTATGAAAAATAAATTTACTAATTATTGATCTGTAATTAAAAAAAAAGCCCCGAATAAATCGAGGCTTATACTACCATCAGGTAATATATATTTATTCTAAAACAATTTTTTCTTCTAAATTACCATTAGAGGTAGCAATTCTTAAAATATAAATACCTCTTGGTAATCTTGATACATTTAATGATTTATCAGTTATTTGAACCTGTACTTGTTTACCTTTAATATCAAAAAGTGTAGCACTTTTCAATTCAACAGCATCTTTTAATTCTATATTAATTTTTTCTGTAGCCGGGTTAGGAAAAATTGAAATTGCATCTTCTAAAACGATACTTTCTTCAGTATCAGCTACTAAACCAGAAATTTTTCTAATTCTGTTATTTCCTCTATCAACAATAAAAAGATCTCCTTTATTATTGAAAGCTAAACCAGTTGGGTTAGATAATTGTGCATTTTCTGCAAGTTCTCCATCACCGGAAAATCCAGATTCCCCAGTTCCGGCAATATTAGAAACCGTAGCAGTAGCTGTATCTAACTTTAAAACTCTATTATTTCCTCTATCAACCACATAAAGATTATTAGTACCATCAACAACTAAACCAAGCGGGTTTGATAATTTGGTTTCAGAAGCCAATTTACCTGCTTCAGAAAATCCAGCCTCACCAGTTCCAAGTACTGTAGTAATGATTCCTGTATTTAAATCTACTTTTCTTACTCTTTCATTTCCACTATCTGAAATAAATAGATTACCGTTAGTATCTAAAGCTAAACCGGTTGGATTTGATAATTGAGCCTCTTTTGCTAGATTTCCATCACCAGAATAACCCGCTTCTCCGGTTCCAGCAATAGTAATAACTTCTCCAGTAGACATATCTACTTTACTAACCTTACTATCTCCATTAATGGAAATATAAAGATCTCCTTCATTATCAAAAACCACATTAAAAGGACCTCCTAAAGAAGCTTTAATGTTAGGAACATCTGTTTCAGTTCTTTCTCCAACCAAGGTCATAGAACTACCGGTTTCCATATTCACTCTTCTAATACGTAAATGTGCAAGATCAGCTATGTATAAATTATCATACTGATCAAACGTCAAACCGGTTGGGGTTTTTAATTCACTAACTTGCTTTTTATCAGCAGTTCCTACAACTGTAGTAATAATACCTGACTCTGAATCTATTTTTCTAATACTATTATTATAAGTATCAGCAATGTAAATATTATCAGATTTATCGAACGTAAGATTAAAAGGTAAGTTCAATTTTGCAGTAGTTGCTAAACCACCGTCACCAGAGAATCCTGAAGCTCCATTACCGGCAACAGTTGTAATAGTTTGAGCCTGTAAAACATACGTGCATAATGCCGCAATAAATAACATGTATTTTTTTTTCATAACTAGGGGGATTTGATTCTTAATCATAGTTTGATTGCTAAATTACAATATTCTAAAAAAATTA
>JAGQYU010000218.1 GCA_020435885.1 Flavobacteriaceae bacterium | reverse complement strand
ATGGATATATATAAAAATTAATGGGAGTTTGATATTTTACAAAAGCAAGTACAATTACACTTAAAATAGCACCTGCCAATGTTCCTTTCCAATTAGCTTTTTTAACAAATATGCCTAGAATAAATATTCCAGTAAGGGCACTTCCAAAAAGTCCGATTACTTCCTGAAACAAGAAGAATAATGATTTAACAGGAAATGCAGCCATTAAACAAGCTATCATAGTTCCTAAAATACCCACTAAAATGGTAATTAAACGTGCTAATTTTAATCCTTTAACTTCAGAATAGGATTCTGAAAAACGTTTATAATAATCAACTGTTACGACTGTAGAAACACTGTGCATACTACTATCGAGGCTAGACATAGAAGCGGAATAAATACCTGCAATTACTAGCCCTCCAATACCCGGAGGTAAATGATTTGAAATAAATAAAGGGAATACACTATCATTTTGCATTCCAATAGCTAAAAACTCAGGATGTACTTTAAAGTAAACATATAAGAAGGTACCCATTAAAAAAATAAGGATCCCTGCCGGAATCGATATAATTCCATTTAGCCAGATACTCTTACGTGAAGCCTTTTCACTTGAAGTAGTCATATAACGTTGGACAACGGCTTGATCCGTAGTATATGGAGCAAAATTTAGTGCAAATGATCCAAAAAATAAAGACCATGTCACTACCTCAGTAAAGCTTATTCGCCAATCAAAAAGTCTTAATTTATTATCCTCCCATGCAGTTTTGAAAATATAACCAATATCCCCTATTTCATAGGCTATAAAAAATAATCCTGCAATCAATCCTAATAAAAGAACGAGTACTTGTATCACATCAGTCCAAACTACCGCCTCAATTCCTCCCATATAAGTATATAATATTGAAAGAATACCCATAATGATTATTGCAATATAGATATTCATACCAATAACTGTTGATAGTGCCAATGCCGGAAGATAGACAACGATACCCATTCGAACAAGTTGAAACAGTACAAACGAAGTACTACCGAACATTCGTAGTGTAACATTAAACCTTTTCTCTAAATATTCATAAGCAGTTGTTACATTTAATTTTCTGAAAAAAGGTAAATAAAACGTGATTACAATAGGAACCAACAATAAAATAGTAAAATAACCCAAATAAGCCTGCCAATCAAATGAATAGGCTAATGCTGGTTGAGAAAGGTAGGTTATAGCGCTTAGCATCGTAGCATATATACTCAAACCAGCTGCCCACCATGGAATCCGCCCACCTCCAAGAAAGTAATCATTGGTTGTCTTATTGCGCTTAGAAAAATAATAGCCTAAGAAGACCATTAATAATAAGTACATAATTAAAGTAACATAATTCACCCATCCAAAACTAACTTTTGTTGTTAAAATTTTGGCTACGAGGACTCTATTTGTTCTTTGACCCGGTGCAATTTCGCCGCCGGCAATTATAATAGAATTCCTATTGGAAATGGCATTCGTTACAATTTGGGATGCTGCTGGCATTTCTGCAACTTTCAACCAAGTATCGGTAATAGTATGATAAGCCCAAACAGTTTTTGAAAATGATGATTTTTTTATTAAATCGATTTCTTTCAATTTCAACTGCTTAAAAAATAAGGTATCTTTTGTCAAATCTAACTTTTTTAGCTGTTGGCTAATTTCAAGACGCTCTTTGAGAAATTGATGTTGACCTCCGGCTCCCCCAAAAATGAGAATATGTGAATTTCCTTCTTTTATCACTGGGGCTGCTGCCAGATATCCATTCGTTAAGCCTGGAGTTTGATTTTCTGGAATAGGTTGTTTTTGAATCCATATACGTGATTGAGGATTAAACTGATACACATCGCTTAACATTTCATATTTATTATCACTATCCGGCGAATAGGAAAGACCACTCATTACATAGAGACAATCTTCATGCCCATTACTTTGACCAACAACTATTGGTTGTATACGATGCTTCCCTGGAAAGTCAGTTAATTGTTGCCAAGTATATACTTCTCTATTTAATTGTGCACTAATATTAAAAGACAAGAAAACGGAAGTAGAACGATCAGTTTTTGATTCTTGTCCGCCGACAAGGTAAACCATATCCCCAATAATACTTCCACCCATATTAGTTAAGGGTATTGGCAAAGATGGTAACTTATCAATGTCAACTTTAGTAGTCTTGGGGTTCCATTTGAGTAAATAAACACTGTTTAAAACTTGAGCCTCATTGTCTCCTCCTATACACAAAACACCTTTAGACGTAGTAATTGAAAACCCATTTGCCATTTCTTGGGGTAATTTTGTTTCAGTAACTATCCATTCAGAGGAATTTGGAGGCAAAACAAAAATTGAATCATACCATTTTTTTTGACCTCCTTCCCACACCGGTCTATTTGGAAAATTAGTGCCTCCGGCTAGAATTAATGCATCATTATGCATACCGGTATACATACCATTAAGTCCAATTTTTACGGGAAAGGGAGGTAATTCTGACCAATCGATTTTACTATCTGTATTTTGACTGTTAATACTTGAAATAAATAAAAAAGATAGGAAGAAAAATAGAGAAATAAAGGCCTTTGGGGTATTCATAATTATATTCTAAATTGTTTGTTGTAAAATTACAAAAAAATGTATTATGTTATACATATAATAATAAATTATATATATACATCATTTATTTACGACTATAATCCAAAAAAAATCTAGTTACATCCAATTATATAAAGGTAACAGTATTCTAATTCATCAGTTTTTAATAATATATTTTATATAAAAACTGCGATAAATATGTTCAATTCATGCTATGTTTGATAAAATGGCCGTTTAATGTTTCAAAGACATTATTTTAATTCCCAATACCTTTCATATGATATATCATCTTTCCAATCATTCCTTTGTTTTATAATGAATTTTTTCTAAGGCAGGGATTAAAAATGATTCATTTTCAGGAGTTCTATGTTCTACTTTGATAATCCTATGGAATTCAATTAGTAATTCTGGATGTTCATGGATAATGTTTTTCTGTTCTCGAATATCAACGTCTAAATTGTAAAGTTCCACATCTCTATTACCTCTCTTAATATTTTTCCATATCATTTTCCATTTTCCCATTCTAATAGCAACCTGTCCATCATATCCAGCAAATTCCCAATATAAATACTTATGATTCTTTTGCTTATCAGTTGATGTTAGTGTATTATAAAAACTAATACCGTCACTTTTATATGTAGTTCTGACACCTGCAATTTCATTGAGTGTAGGTAATACATCGTAAAATGCTGAAATGTGGTTACTTTTTGTTCCTCCCTTTACTTTAGCAGGCCACGAAACGATCATTGGAACTCTAATTCCACCTTCATATGTAAAACCCTTAATTCTTTTATTAGTATTTCCAAAGGGACCTGCACTATTAAACCAGGGAGTATCAGTTCCACCATTGCTTGCTGGTCCATTATCTGATGTAAAAACAATAAGTGTGTTATCATATAATCCCTCTCTCTTTAAATAATCGACAAGCTTTCCTATATTCTCATCTAAATATGACACCATAGAAGCATAAGTAGCATGTGGATATCTTACTGGAAAATAATTACCTTTTTCTTCAAAAAAATAGGGATTTTCATCGCCAAATTTTTTGACATAATGATCAATCCAATATTTTGGTGCTTGTAAAGGTACATGTGGAATAGGGCTTGCCCAATAAACAAAGAATGGTTTTCCTTTATTTTCCTTTATGAAACCAAGCATTTTATCAAAAATTAATGACGGACTATAATCAGGCTGAAAAAACCTTACATAAGATGAGTCAGAATATGGACTACTCTCTTTTTTAAGTCCTGAATGCGGTGGTATTGTATCATTTTTTAAATAAAAACGATTTTCATTTTCATATAAGTGTACTGGAGTATAGGTATGTGCTTGTCTCTGACAATTATATCCAAAAAAATAATCAAATCCCATTTTAGTAGGTATAGAATTCGTGTGTGGAGCACCTAAACCCCACTTCCCAACAATAGCTGTATTATATCCCGCAGTTTTTAATAAATGGGGAATTGTAGTTGTGTTCTCAGGCATTGCTCGCTGACCTTCAAGAGTAGAATCCTTCAACGTTTCTAAATAATTCCATACATCTCCCCTTTCATTCCATTCATCATTCCCCCTTATACTTGCATGGCCACCATGTTTCCCTGTTAACAAAGATGCTCGAGCTGGCGCACAGACCGGTGCACCTGAATAATGCTGTGTAAATACCATTCCATCTTTAGCTAAGGCATCAATATTAGGCGTTTCAATTTTAGTTTGGCCGTAAACTGCTAAATCACCATAACCTAAGTCATCTGCCAATATATAAATGATATTAGGCGCATTATTTTTCGCTTGTTCTTGTTTAGATATAATATTCTCTTGACAACCTATCAATAAAAATATCCAATTTACCACTATGAATTTTCTAAGATGTCCCATGATAAATTTACTATATATGTTTAATTTACTACTTAAAAAATATTTGAACTCATATTAGAGGTTTAGTCCAAAC
>JAGQYU010000217.1 GCA_020435885.1 Flavobacteriaceae bacterium | reverse complement strand
ACCCAATACGATCGTATCTCTTCATCATTAACTTTATTGATATCAAATTCTCTGATCTGGCCTAACATATAACCACTTTCACTTTCATCAACCACGTTGATATCTCCGGTAACTAATAGCGAATTGGTTGTTACAGGCTTTTTATATGATAATAGCATCCAACCTGTAAAGCGTTCTTTATGATTGTCAACTTTCGCTTTTGGCAGATAATGAGGATAATCACCATAAGCAGTATTTACATACATCTGTCCGTTCTCTTCAAACCCTGCCGGATACATACCTATACGCCTTTCAAACTTATAATTTACAGAAATAGCCATAGTTGAAAAATGCCAGTAATTACCAGAATTATCTTTAACGGTACTTCCATGTCCTGAGCCTTTTAAAAAGCCTCCCGGTTTGTATGAAATTGGGTTATATGGCGCATACTCAAACGGTCCAAAAGGTGATTTTGAAGTATAAACACCATCAGCATAAACATTCCACTGAGTTCCTGGTGCACCATATTCGAGGTAATATGTGTCATTATGTTTAAACATCCATGGGCCTTCTATAAACGGATCAATATCAGAGCGATGGTCTTGCCCAAAACGCTCCCAACCATGCTTATCAGGATGGAGCACAAACAAGTCCTTTTCTTCACCTTTAGGCACATAATAGTTATCAGGATCAAGTTCAACTACCCGAATAGGCCATTTGTTAGAAGATTCTTCATAGAGATAAACTTTTCCATCATCATCCACAAATAAATTAGGGTCTTGAATTTGTCCAGGTATGTTTATGACAGCAAAATTGGTTTTCCAATCGCCTAATTCCGGATTATTAGTTTCTATAATTGGGCCATAACCTTTAGGATCTCCATAAACAATAATTTTATCTTTATAGACTGCTGCGGCAGGCGCATTACTTCCATCAAAATACCAACTTTGAGGCCTTATAAATTTCCAATTACTCATATCCTCAGACATCCAATAGCCATGAGAACGTGTAACAAACATAAAATATTTACCATTAAAATTTACTACTGCCGGATCAGCCCCTGAGCGATATGATACATTATTCACCGCCCTGTAATGCGACATATATGTATAGTCAATATCTATAGGATTACAATAAGTCTTATAATTCTTAGCTGTTTGTTGCTTTTGAGTCTTTTCATCAAAAGAAGTTTCTTCCTTGTCTTTTAAATTACAAGAACATAAACATACCGAAACTAATATCCATAGATACTTCATAACATCAACCTTTAAAGTAATTTATTCCATAGGAGTTCCTCTTAACCTCTTAAAATGCTTATAGGCATTATCAACACTTTCTTTTGAGGCTCGTTCAAATTCCTTTTTTGTAACACCGTAGGCTTTTTGTACTGAATCTAATTTTACTCTCATAGTTTCAATGATAGAAGCATAATCTTTACTATCAATCAAATTAGTCAATTCGTTTGGATCCGTTTCCAGATCATAGAATTCCCATGCGTCTATATCATCATAAAAATGCATGAGCTTATATCTTTTTGTACTAATACCATAATGCTTTTTAACCATGTGAAATGCCGGAAAATCATAGTAATGATAATACATTACATCTCTAAAATCATCATCATTAACCTTACCTTCTAATACAGGTCTGAACGATATACCTTGCATTTCTTTGTTATATTCATTAGCATTAGCAAAATCTAACATGGTTGGCGCAAAATCTAAATTCTGAACTAATGCAGAAATAGTTGTACCAGATTTTATATGATCGGGAAATTGCATCAATAAAGGAGTTCTAAAAGATTCTTCATACATAAAACGTTTATCAAACCAACCTTTTTCTCCCATATAAAAACCTTGATCAGAAGTGTAAATAATCAGCGTATTTTTATCTAATCCTGTTTCTTTTAAATAATCCAAAATTTTACCAACGCCTTCATCTATAGAAGCGATTGATGCCAAATATTCTTGTAAATAGCGTTGCCCTTTCCACTTAGCTAGCTCTTTTCCATGTAGGTCAGCTTTATAAAAAGCATTATTCTTAGGCAGGTATGCTTTATCCCAAGTTTCCTTTTGTTCCGGAGTTAATCTATCAAAATCATTAGTCCAGGGGTTATTTGCCAATTCAGTACTTCCATAGGCTTTTGAAAGTTTTAGATCATGACCTTCGTACGTATCCTTATAAACTGTTTGCTGTTGTTCTTTAGCTGCCTGTTGTTTTTCATGAAGATTGAAATAGGTGTCAGGTAACGGAAACTGTACAGAATCATATTTGTTCAAATGCCTTGGTGCCGGCATCCAATTTCTATGTGGAGCCTTGTGATGTACCATCAAATAGAATGGTTTATCTTCATTTTTATTATTTTTAATCCACCTGATAGCCTTTTCGGTAACTAAATCCGTAGCATAACCTTCTTCTACAATTGTGTCAATTTTATTAGAATCTGTTAAGTGAATAAACTCCGGGTTGTAATAATGTCCTTGATCTTTTAAAATATCCCAATAATTGAATCCTTGAGGAACTCCATCAAGATGCCATTTCCCAACAATAGCTGTTTGATAACCTACTTCTTGAAGCATCTTTGGTAAAGTAGGCTGGTCGTTATCAAATTTTTCGCCATTTTGCCTAAAACCATTTATGTGGCTATGTTTTCCTGTAAGAATTACTGCACGGCTAGGCCCACAAAGTGAATTGGTACAATAACTCCTGCTGAAGATAACTCCGTTATCCGCAATCCTATCAATATTGGGGGTTGGTGCCAGTTTTGAAATTTCACTTCCATAAGCGCTAATAGCATTTACTGCATGGTCATCTGCCATAATAAAAATGATATTTGGCCTTTCAACAACAGGTTCCTTTACATTATCCTTTTCATTCTTACATGAAATAAGTAAGAAAATAATCAGTATATAAAAAAGAGGTCTAATCATTACTTAATCTTTTTAATTGAACTGTCTGTTGTATAAAATTCTGTTTAAGGATGATCTTTTCTAAAAATTCATTAATCAACGGAAGTTGTTTATAACCAAGCCCTGCCCAATCATGATTTCCTTCCGGATCAACTGCCAATATGTAAGAAGTATTCAATTTTTTAAGTTGCTCAGCCATTGCTTCTGCCCCGTCAAGCATCAAATAACCAACTTCATCAGGTTTACAATAGTGATGTGGAGCCGTTCCGTATGGTACCAAATTATCTTTTTTACCATGAAAAAAAAGTGTCGGAACTTTAGTACTATCAGTTATATACTCTTTATCTACCACTGCTCCTGCCAAAGAAATAATACCCGCAACCGGAAATTTAGGGATTTGTTTAAAGAGATAATGATCTTGCATAAAAACAGTATTCAAAACTCCTTCAGCACCTGCACTGCTACCAATAAGGACTGTTTTATTCTCATTGAATTGTAATTTTTCTTTACGGCTATGAAGAAATAATACCGCTTTTGAAATGTCTTCTGATGTTGCTACAAATGTTTCCATTTTTTCTGCAGACGGGCAATCACAGCTAAAAGATTTTCCTTTTCGGGTTAACCGATAACTTATAGATGCCACTGCATATCCATTTACCGCCATTTGATTGGCGAATTCTACCTCATAAGGATTATCTCTTTTACCTCCGGCAAATCCACCACCATGCACAATTACCAATAATGGTCTATCCGAATCAATATCTTTCTTTTGTGAATAGTAATCTAATTGAAGCGTATCAGCATACGTAAAGATCTCTTTTTCTACTTTGTTGTTATAAACAATGTTGGATGCTTTACCTTGTCCAAAAGAAAGAAGAAAAGACAAGGCAAAGACTAGGGTTATTGAATAACGATATATGCTGCCTTTGTCTTTCATAATTTATGGTTTTAGTTCAAAAGATGTTTTGAGGGTAGCATCTGAATTTGTTCCAACAAATACTTCAAACTGTCCGGGTTCTGCAACAAATTCTAACGAACTATCATAGAATTTCAAATCATCAGGATTTAAAGTTAAGGATATTACTTTAGACTCTCCTTTCTTAAGAAATACTTTTTTAAATCCTTTTAACTGTCTTTTTGGTGGAGTTATACTTCTTACTACATCACGTAAATACAACTGAACCACTTCTTCTCCGTCATAGTTACCTGTATTTGTTACTGTTACTGAAATTGTTACAGACCCATCTTGTGCTATTTCAGGTTTGTCTATTTTAATGTCTGAGTAATCAAAAGTTGTATAACTTAACCCATAACCGAAAGGCAATAATGGTGTGTTAGAAACATCTAAATAATTTGTTTTAAATTTCTCGTAACCATTTACTTCAGGACGACCTGTGTTTTTCATACTATGATAAATAGGTATCTGACCAATATTTCTTGGCCATGTGGTGGTTAATTTTCCTGAAGGATTATAGTTGCCAAAAATAACATCTGCCACAGCATTACCTGCCTCTACTCCTGGATGCCATACTTGCAAAATACTTATAGGCATTTCCATTTCCTCTTCAATAACCAGAGGACGACCACTCATTAAAACCAAAACTACAGGTTTACCAGTTTTAACCAATTCTTTGATCAATCTCTTTTGAGTTTCAGGTATTGAAATATTTGTCATACTAGAAGCCTCACCGCTCATTTCAGAAGCCTCACCAACTACAGCTACTATCACATCAGATTTTTCAGCTACTGAAAGTGCTTCTTGTAACATCTCATCGGAAGAACGGCTATCAATTTCTGCCTTTTTACCAAAAACGTTGATCTTCTTCGACAATTCTTTATCATCCGTTATATTAGCACCTTTAGCATAAACTATTTTCGCATTAGAAGCCACATTTTTAAATCCTTCGAGGATAGGAATTGATAATTTGTAATCTCCTGTGGGAGCCCAAGTCCCAAGCATATTGGACTTATCATTTGCCAAAGGACCAATCAGGGCTATGGAAGTATTTTTCTTTAAGGGCAATATAGCATTGTCATTTTTTAATAAAACAAAAGAACGACTTGCTATTTTCCTTGCAAAATCTCTATGCTCTTTAGTTAGTATATCTTTATTAGGACGCTTTTTATCAATATACCTATACGGATCATCAAATAAACCCAGTTTGTACTTTGCCTCTAATATTCTTCTACAAGCAATCGTAATAGCTTCTTCAGAAACTGTACCTTCTTCAACTGATTTTTTCAGCGTTTCTAAAAACCCCTCACTAACCATATCCATATCCAATCCTGCATTAAGAGCTAAAGACGAAACCTCTTGCAGATTACCCAAACCATGTGCTATCATTTCGCTTAAAGAAGTATAATCAGAAACTACAAATCCATTAAATTGCCATTCATTTCTCAAAAGATCGGTTAACAACCATTTATTACCTGTAGCTGGCACTCCATCAATATCATTAAAAGAACTCATAACACTAGCCACGCCTGCATCAATAGCTGCTTTATACGGTGGCAAATATTGATTGTACATTTTTATTTTGCTCATATCCACGGTATTATAATCTCTACCCGCTTCAGAAGCCCCATACAATGCAAAGTGTTTTACACAAGCAATCATGGTATTTGAGTTTGAAATATCATCCCCTTGATATCCGGTAACCATGGCTTTTGCAATAGCAGAACCTAAATAAGGATCTTCGCCTGCACCCTCAGCAATTCTGCCCCAACGAGGATCACGGGCAATATCAACCATAGGTGAAAAATTCCAGTTTATACCATCGGCTGTAGCTTCAAGTGCTGCAATTTCAGCTGATTTTTTCAACAGTTCCATATCCCAAGAACATGAAGTGGCTAATGGAATTGGGAAAGTAGTTCTGTAACCGTGTATAACGTCCGAACCAAAAAACAATGGTATACCTAAACGTGTTTCTTTAACAGCAAAATCTTGTGCTATTTTTATTTTTTCGGGGCCTGAAATACCAAATAACGCTCCAACCTGTCCTGCTTTTATTTTAGATTCAACATTCTCACTAACAACAGCACCAGTTGCAATCCCCCCTCCGGGTGTAACTAAATTTAGCTGGCCTATTTTTTCTTCTAACGTCATTTTTTTCAACAGTTCTTCCACATAGGGAATCTTTTCCTGAGCAGTACCATTTAGTATCCATCCTGCAAAAAAGAAAACAACGATTATTGGTTTTAAAATTTTTATCATGTTATTTAGAAATCAATAGTTTTAGTTATGTTACTGTGCATTTTTAACTTTAGAAAACAACCATTTTAGTAATTCAGGTTCTGAAAAAGCAGGATCCCAACTATTATGATTGGCAAAGTCATACAAAGTAAATTTTGGAGTACCTCCTTCTTTAAGAATTGCCGAAACCATATTAACAGATAGCTGCGGGTCAACAACATTATCTTTTGCCCCATGAAAAACCCAAAGAGGTAGCGTTTTGGCGTAGTTAGAAACCGAAGATGTATCACCTCCGCCGCAAATCGGGATAGCTGCTGCAAACATTTCAGGTTTGCGAGAGATCAGCTCAAAAGTACCCATTCCGCCCATAGACAGCCCCATAACATACACTTGTTCTTTTTTAATAAATGGTTTTTGAGTTATGTCTTCCATTAAATCAATTACCAATTCCATTGGTTTTGTTGGGCCATCATTATATTTAAAGTTCAACTTGATCGGATTGGTTGACCTATCTACATCAACTCTAGACCAATAACTCTCTGTTGGGCATTGAGGAAAGATGGCAATAGCAGGAAAAGAATCTCTATTTTTTTCGTTTGCAAACAACTTACTACCGTGAATAAGTTGTTTCTTGTTATCATTGCCTCGTTCTCCTGCTCCATGTAAAAACAATACAATAGGATATTGTTTTGCTTCCGAAAAATCTTGTGGATACAAAATCCTATACAGCAAAGTATCCTTTCCTTTAACTAACTGTTTAGCTTCATACAACTCAGTATTTTGTGCCTTTACGGATACAAATCCGAATACAAAAAAGAGTATTATTATACTATTAGCTCTCATACGTAAATCCTAATTTATTTAAACCTGCTTTAATATCTTCATTTTGCATGAAAAGATTCCACAACAATTGTGTTCTGTAATTTTCTATCATAATGATCATAGGCCCTTGGTCTATGGCTAAATATCGTTTTGTAACCCAATTGTAATGCGGGCTAAAAGCATCATAAAAGCCAGCCGGGCCCAAAAGCATATCCTTTTTGCTATAAAAATAATACATTGCTTTTATAGATTCTTCAGGTGTGTAGGGAATGGAACTTACAGCAGCCGTTGGTGAAATAACACCCAAATCGTTCGTAGGAGAATGTGCTGAATAACCTACTGAGCCATCAGCATTCCTTGAATAACTGGCTGTAAGCCCCCAACAATTTGCTCCATAAGCGGTATATTTTTTGGGGTTCTCAACACAATGCTGATAATTGATCTTAGAATGATTTACATTAACATCCCAATAATTAACATATTCATCTGCCAACCCTTTAGGGTTAAGCCCTAAATATGAATAATGTGCCCAAAAAAGAGGCCCTCCTTTCGGTGAATTACCGGAATGGTTTACAATTAGTGGTATGCCATAAGCAATAGCTGATGATTTTATACCTCCGTTAGAAGCCCAACCATTTGTGTAGACTTCTTTTTCAATTCCATAATCAGTTGAAGCTGCGGCCATTATATAAGTAATAAGTACTTCCATATAGCCTTTAAGCTGAAAGTCTTTTTCAAAATTATAGTTGGGACTCCAATGCCAATACAATACATTTTCACCTTGAGTGTACCAATTCCATTCAACCCCTTTCCATAATTGGTCAGCTTTGGAAGCTAATGCTTTTTCTTCATCCGTACCATTTTTAAAATATTCTTTTACACAAATCAATCCTTGGCATAAGAAAGCTGTTTCTACCAAATCTCCACCATCATCATTACTGCTAAACGGTTTAACATTGCCATTTGTACCATCCATCCAATGTGGCCAAGCTCCATGAAAGCGATCGGCATTTTCTAAAAAAGTTAATATTTTATTGAATCTTTCAACGGCTTCACTTTTTGTAATATAGCCCCTCTCTATTCCCACTAAAATAGCCATTAAGCCAAAGCCAGTTCCTCCACTGGTAACTGTATTTGAATCATTTGAAGGATCATCAACATGATATCTTTCTCTAGCACAACCCGAGTTAGGTTCAGCAAAATCCCAAAAATACTTGAAAG
>JAGQYU010000216.1 GCA_020435885.1 Flavobacteriaceae bacterium | reverse complement strand
TTATTAAGTAATTCCAATGGGTTTTGAGGAAATTTATTCTTTTTATACTTAGCAAATAAATATGCTCTATATATAAAATTATTCATTGGAAATATTTAAGATTAATTAAATGGGTTAATCCCTTTATTATTATTTCTTATAAATAGCCATTTATTAAAATACCAAAAGCCACTCATTTTAGCATTGGCATATTTAAAACTTACATCTTTTCCTTTAAAATATTTATTTTTAATCGCTTTAATATAAGAAGCAATAATACTTTTTATTGTTTTGAGATATTGTTTAAGAAATTGAAAAGTAGAAAGATGCCTGAATCTAAATATTAAAGTACTTTGTGTATGCCAATAAGCTAGTTTCGGATTTTCACCTCTTCCTCCGAATGAAACACTTCCTTTATGCCATAATTTTGCTTCAGGGGTATAGATAAGTTTATACCCTTTCCTTTTCGCTCTTAAAGCAAAATCTGCTTGCTCAGCACTAAACCAGAAATAAGGGCTATAACCTCCAATTTCTTCATAAAGTTTAGATGGGAATAGCCAAAAAACATCATCCATAAGATCTCTTTCTTCTATGATATCATACTGACCTGTATCTGTTTCATCTAACCCTACACGTTTTATCTCCAATGTTTTTTTATTAGTAAAAACCCACCCGATATCTTGAAACACCTTAGGTCTGTCATAATAATAGACTTTACCAGTTATAATTGCTTTATTATTATAATCTGAACACGTCTTGACTAAGTTTTCAATACCATATTTATCAAGTATGGTATCATTGTTCATTATCATTACATAATTGGGATTGAATTTTTTACTTTCGGTTAATCCGAAATTAATTCCCCCAACATAACCACAATTCTTTTCTATTCGTAAAAGTTCCAGATGATCATCATTAGGAATGGCCTTTGATAATTGCTTGAAATTTACATCGGTTGAACCATTATCAACAAGAAGTAATTTGTAATTTATATACGTAGATTGCAAAATTGATTCAACACATTTTAGTGTATATTCATTTTGATTATAATTCAATGTTATTACAATTACCATTCTTAAGTATTATGTGCTTATTAATTTTTCTTCTTTATTTTTCCAATTAGCATAGAATATATATCTTGTAGCAAGATACATAGCAAAAAAGGAATACCATTTTATACTTCTTGATAGTGAAACGGGTAAAAACCAATTCATATACTGTAACAAATCATAAATAAAATAAATGATTAAGTAGACAAATATGAAAAAATGAAAGGATCTAAAATCTACCTTATTATTCCTTATAAATTTAATATCATATAATATATTACGCACAAGAAGAATATAGATTGGTAAAAAGATTAATATCCCCACTATTCCTGTCATTGCTATGGCTGATAAAAAAGGGTAATCTGAGGTTTCATACCCTTGTTTATCACCAGTACCACGCCATCTGTTATCAAATCCGGTGCCGAAATAAAGATTGTCAATAATGAGATTCTGCATAAATTCCTTACCTAGTCCCAATCTTACATCTGCTTTTCCAGTTGAAGTTTCACCATACTGAACGATATGAACAGCTTCCTTTACACCTTTAACACCAGCATCAGCGTATTTTGGAAAGGCAAATGAAATAAAAAAGCCAAATAATATAAATAAAAAACCTACAGATATAATCTTTTTTATGGGTATAATAGGCTTGTGTTGAAAATAATTAAACAGAATCATACCTATGAAAAAGTAAATTACTGTCCCAATAATATCTCTTCTGGTTATAGATAATAGATAAACTATGAACATGAGTGCAAAATTTATTAATACCACATTCCTCCATCTAAAATCACTTTTAAAAACTATTGCCGCCGCGCCCATAGGAATTAGTAATGGTAAAAAACCTTCACTTACCATAAAAATTCTATCAATATTAACAAAACCACGATTAAATCTTTCAACTGGTAAGATTTCAAATCCTGTTATAAAGCCTACAATAAATAATGTTAGTATAACGAATGATGATAAAAGGTATATTCTAAAAAATACTATATAGCTTCTGATGAAAAACCTGTAGACTATAGCAAACATTAATAGGCTGTATAGCGTTTTTCTACTTTTCTTTATAAATAGAAATAATGAGTACCCTGGAGTCTCTTTTAATTCTGGAATTATAAAACCAAAGACAAAGAAATAGTAAATACCAAATACAGCTAAATAACCTGTAGCTTTATTATAATTTATATCCCTAATAGTTGTGACATATGTAATGATGAAGAAAAGCCCGAAAATAACTAAAAATAAAAAATCTCTTGCATCAATTGTTCCAGCCTTACTTGTATCTTCTCCCAATGCCTCTAATATACCTCCCGGATTAGTAAATAAAAAAAACGTAATCCAAAATAGATAATCAATTACTGGATATTTATTTTTAAGGTTATCCATTAAAAAGTATTTTCTTAAGTTTTGAAACTAATCGTTTGTACCTCCAAATTACTATAATCAACAATAACTTAGGGTGAGATTTTAAAATTGAGGTTATAGGCGTTTTTTCCTCTTTATTAATATCTTTATTTTTTAAAATTCCATAAACAATTTTCGGAAAAATAACTTTATCAATTTTCTTATAATTGAAATTAGTTTCTGACAAATAATTGATTAAGGCTGATTGCTTTGCTAGCGGTGTTCTCTTATTAAAGAATCCACTTGAATTACTAATTCCCTGGTCTAATATTCTATATGTTCCCCACTTTTCATCAATAAATTTTATTTTGCGATATGTAGCCACATGCAGCCAAAGCCGATGGTCGTACGCAAATAATTCTTTAGAAAATCTATTTATATAGTCTATTATCAAATCTCTTGAAGTGCAGACTGTCAATGTATTTACTGAGTTCTTTTCAAGAAGATCCCAGAAAACGTGGCCCGTGCGTTGCCTTTCTTTGATTCGGTCATATCTCTTTTCAAAATTTTTCAATCTGTCATCTCCCTCAATTTTTTTATTTTCATTTCCAGTAAGAAGATTAACATCAGTATAAACCAAACCATATTCTTTATTTTGTTCTAAAAAATTGACCTGATTTTGAAGCTTGAGTGGATTATTCCAAAAATCATCACCTTCACAGATGGCAATATATTTTCCTCTTGCGCTATACATATTATATTTGAAATTGAAATGCGATGTAGGTTTACCATAGACTTCGATATTGTTTTCTCTTGAATGTAAGAAAAGTCTTAATCTATCTGGATACCTAGCAGCATAATCAAGGCAAACGGCACGTGTATTGTCTGAAGACTCATCTTCTCCAACAAGGATTTCAAAATCAAAATTGGTTTTTTGTTCTAAAATCCCATCTAAGCACTGCGAAATAAAATCTTGTTGGTTATACGTTTGGACACAAACAGAGACCAATGGATTCTTTGCAACATCGTTTTCAACCTCAATTACAGGTACTTTCAGATATTTTTCTAGAAATTGCTCTCTACTGAACATATATTATATTACTATCAGAATTTATTATTTATATCTTTAAATAGATATACAGTATATTCATATAATCCATAATCATTTCTAATTATGAAGTTTCTAGAAAGATTATCGCACATAAACTTTGAAAGTCTGTCTATTGAAACGTGGAACAGGTCATCTCTTTCCCAATCAACATTTTTTGACATAACATTAAATGCAATACCTTTATTTGACTTTAAAAATACCTTTTCCAGAACCTCGGTAAAATAATTCCACATCTGGTCAAAAGTAAGACTCCTTTTTTCAGTAAACACTCCATTCATCACAATATAATCATGCTTAGGAAATTCAAAATTTGAGTCTAGAATATCCCCTAAATAAAATGGAGTTTCTGGATATTTATTCTTAGAAAAATTAATGAATTTATCAGATATGTCAAGCCCAGAATATTTTATTTGATTTAATTTTTTGTTTATAATATAATCAAATAAATGAGATGTTCCGCAACCGAAATCAAGAAGACTAATTGATTTATTTAAAACTTTATTAATCGAGATAATATCTAACATTACTTCATATCTTGTTATTGCATCTTTCGGGTTAGGCCAATCAACCCCTAAATGACTGTCTCCATACGTATCAAGACATGTTTCATAATGTTTAATTATTTTTTCATAAATCTTCATAAGAGTTTATAGTTGTTTAATATCTTCTTTGTCATATCAATTGAATTAAACATTAATACATCTATAATTGATAAATTAGGAACAAATTCATTCTTAAATTGTTTGTATCTAAAAGGTTGACTTTCTAAAAAATTGAGTCTTATACCTCTGTCTTTAAAAAATTTCTTACAATACAACTCCTGGCCACCTATAGGGTTAATATAGTCAGTGGCCCCGCATTCATTACAAATCGAAATAATTCTCTCATCACGGGATAAACTTCTCGAATCAAAATACGTTTCAGAACTTACTACAAATTTTTTTTCTATACCAAGGTAATCGCACACTTCTTTAACGCTTCGTATTGCCATTTCTGAAATGGTAATATCTTTATCCATGAGTAATAAGGTTCTTTCAACCATAGGATAAACATCATTATAAAAAGGTGCTCTTTTATATTGTTCTTTAACTGTATGTATTAATTTCTCTATGTGTTTTTCACTATTTTTTACCTTAATTTCATTAATAAGTTTATTCTGAGATTTCTTGGCACATGGTATAGAAAATAAGAATGATGTTCCATTTACAAGAATATGATTTCTATGTATCCATCCTCTATTTATAAAATGAACATCATCATAAAAAACAAATAAATCAACAGCATTAACTAGTTGAAAATATCCAACATAAGGAAATATATAAGGTTGTACTATTGCTGCTTTCAAATCAAATAATCTTAAAGGTACTTTTGGCTAACTTAGGAATCTATATATGCAATATCGACTTGCTGATATTCTTTCCAATTCTTCTAGCTGGATTTCCCATATATACACTCCACTCTTCTGTATTGTTGGTAATTACACTTCCAATACCTACTAATGTGCCTTTAGCTAAAACCGTTCCGTTTCTAATTGTTGAATTGGTTCCTAAAAATGAATTTTCGCCTATTGAACATCTTCCCGCAATGGCTACTTGTGCGGCCAGCGTTACATGATCTTTTATCTCTCCATGATGCCCTAAAGAATTGTTACTCCACATAACAACATTATTACCAACTTTTGTAAATGGTTGTAACGTTGTTCCAGCTTGAATAAAACAATTTTCTCCAATAGAAACATTCTCATAAACATTTGCCTTACTACTTATATAGCTTATCATATCATACCCTTTCTCTTTAATAGCATAATATACTTGTTCTCTAAGAGTATTCATTTTAAGAGATGCCATTGGTGCTAGAAATTTATAATCTGTAGTTGGGTATTTATCTACCACTTCTTCAAAAGGTATTATGGGTAATGATTTAAAGAGTCTTTCTTTAGGTAGATAATCATAATTCACACTAAATGCTACTACTTCGTGCTCAGAATCTACATTTAAATAATAGTGAGCCAACTCAGCTAGATCTCTTAATCCGAATATTATTACTTTAGCCATACGTATATTTAATCATTAAATAAATTTTTCTAAACTATTTTTAGTTAAAAAGGAATCTATGTAATCTACAATAGAATTATCAAGTTCATCTTTCCATACATCATCAACTTTTCTCTTCTTAAAAACCGAATAAGCGTCTTCTACTTCTTTAGCTCTACTGTTGTTTATAAAGTTTTCAGTTTGATCATTCCAAGGAATTTCACATCGATCAAAAATATGATGAACCAAATCTTCTGTGTTTTCAAGCAGATCATCATAATGTATTTGTATAAAACGATTGGGATAATTTTTATTCAAATATTCGAAAATTCTAAGGCACTCTACCCATTTCAAAAAGCCATTAAATTCTTCCTGTTTATTCAGGTTTTTTTTGGGGGCTCTTAACCATTCTTCATCCTCATCCCATTCTAACCCCTTTTTAAACTCTCGAGGGGCTTGCAACCAAGAGTTAATGACTCCTTTTGGGTTACGTATAAGCCCAATCACAAGAAGCTCATCATCATTCATCATTAAATTTTTTAATAAATGATGATATCTTACTTCTTTATAAACTATACTCGTGTATTCTTTCAGTTTACTAAACTTAGGATATTTCCCTGATTTAATAAATGATTTACAATTTAAAAAATCATCTTCACTAGATGCAATTTGCTCAAAAAAAGAAACTATTTCATTTTTTGTGCTATTTAGGTTTAGTGCATCTTTAAAAGCATATGAGAATAAAGGCTGAAATTTAAAATTAACTTGAGGTGAACTGTTAAATATCTGGCCTAACCATGATGAGCCCGAGCGAGGTACACTATGAATAGCTATTCTCTTAATCATTTTAGATTAAAACAATTTAATAATCCCTGTATTTCATCAACTGAATTAAACATCAATACATCTATAATTGATAGTTTTGGTATAAATTCATAATCAAATTGTTTATAGGGTATATCTGTACACTCAAGAAAGCTTAGCTTAACTCCACTTTTTTCGAAAAATTCTTTAGTATATAATTCATTTCCTCCTATAGGATTAATAAAGTGTGTAATACCAATTCTTTTCAACTTTTCTAATTTTTTGATTACACGTTCTTCAACACTAAAATCGTCTTGATGATCAATAGTCCAATCGGAAGAGCTTAAAAATGGAGTACTTATATTTATATGCTTGCAAATAATTTTTAAGTGATTTTCAATAAACTTTGAAACATTACTTTCATTATTACTAAAAATTTCCTCCAATAACTTTAATGTTTCATTATAAAATGGAGCTTTCTTATAACTATGGTCTAAAACCCTTAAAAACTTATCTTTATATGAACTAAAACTTTCGTCGAAATAACGTTCCTTAATAATCTTAAATGATGAATCTTTCTTTACCGGAAAAGTGAACATATAAGGTTCTCCATTAGATAGTATTCTGTTTCTATTTATCCATCCGCTTTTAATATATTGAACATCATCTCCAATACCAAAAATATCAACATTCTTAATAAGTTGAAAATATCCAAGATAAGGAAACAAATAAGGTTGCATTATTGCGATTCTCATGAGGAGTTCTTTATTATGGTTACAATCTTTTCTATAACCTCTAACTCAAGATCAGGATAAATTGGTAGACAAATAACCTGATTAGTCATTTTGGAAGCTATAGGAATATTTTCTGGATTTGAAGATGATAAACCTTTATATGTAGGAAACTCACTTATTAGTGGATAGAAATATCTTCGCCCATGGATTCCATTTTCTTTTAGCAAAGCGTACAAGGCATCTCGTTCTAACGGATAGCTCTTATCAACAAAAATCGGAAAATAAGAATAGTTATGTTCTACGTTTTCCATATCATTTAATACTCTTATACCTTTAATATCCTTTAGTAATTTCTTATAATGATTTGCCATTTTCTTTCTTTTTTCTGTAAGTCCTTCAAAAGACTTTAACTGAAGTAATCCGTATGCTGCCTGTATTTCATTCATTTTAGCATTAATTCCCGGTGCAACCACAGTAGTTTCGCCTGCAAATCCAAAATTTTTCAAGTAATCAATCCTCATCTTAGTCTTCTCATCATTACAAACTATTGCTCCTCCTTCAATCGTATTAAAAGTTTTCGTTGCATGAAAACTAAGTACTGATAAATCACCGTAATTTAGAATTGGAGTATTATTTATTTTTACGTTGAATGCATGTGCAGCATCATAAATTACCTTGAGGCCGTAGATATCCGCAATCTGCCCAACTTCTTTAACATTACAAGGATTACCATAAACATGTACTGGTAAAATTGCTGTTGTTCTTGGAGTAATAGCTGCTTCGATTTTCGTAGGGTCTAAATTTCCATACACTGGATCAACATCTACAAAAACAGGTTTTATTCCATTCCAATGTAAAGCATGTGTTGTTGCAACGAAAGAGTAGGGCGTCGTAATTACTTCGCCAGTTATTCTAAGTGTTTGCAATGCTGATATAAGTGCTAAAGTACCATTAGAGAACAATGATATATATTTAACACCTAAAAATTTTGCAAGCTCACTTTCGAATTCCCTATGGAATTCGCCATTATTAGTCAACCATTTTCGTTCCCAAATTATTTCAAGGCTCTTTACAAATTCATTCAGGTCGGGTAAGGTAGGACGGGAGACAAGAATAACATCGTTATTTTTAGTTTTATTATTTTTCATCGGTTTTATTTTCCCATGGAAATTCTGTTTTATCTGATTTTATATTTAAAAAAGTTGTCAGTTTTTTAAAAGCTCCAGGTTCGGCTACATTGATCACCAACAGATCATCGGGCCTGAACCTGAAATATTCGATTACATTTTTATTATGTGTATTATAGAAATCAATCAGCTCTTCTTTGTTGTAAGGATCATCTTCGGTAACATTTACGAGATGCATCCTAATATAAAATGGCTCCCCTTTTTTTACATAAGTTGCATTTTTAAGATCTTCTGCTGTAGGGGGGACATTTCCATTTCCCCACATTTTGCCATGAAACCTGATTAACGAATTGTACCATTGTTCCGGGTTATCACGGACAGTAAGAATGAATTTACTATTTGGAAAAGACTGATCTATTGCTATAAAAGTGTAGGGATGACTAAAAGGGGAGTCTTGAAAAAAAACAGCTGTTTTGCAATATTTAACAAGGCGTTTAAAATCTCTTTTCACCCAATCACGAAACAATAATTCACCCTGCCTTTGATCTCCAACTAAAAAACCAAAATCTTTCATGGCTTTTTCTAGTGAAGTAGTTCCTGTTTTATTTAATCCAATACAAAATACTTTTTGTTTATTAAAAGATTTAATATAAAAATACGGCTTTTTTAAGGCTCTGATTATATTCTTTTTTTTAATATCTATGCCAAAGCCTAATTTCATAACTTTTTATTTTTTTTTACTATCGGAAGCTTATTCTTTATAATATCAAGATTATCCATTACTATTTTTCTATCAATGAAATATAAAATAGCTATATAAGCACTTCCAATAAAAAATGCTCCTGAAATTACTTTTACATAATCATTTGGAATTTTATCTAGCATAAAAATCCCGGCAATACTCAAAATTGCTGAAGTTAATAAAATAGAGGAGATGTCTTTAAGCTGATCGAACATTCCATAGTTTATTATTCGCTTAGTATAATAAGTATTAATGATTAAAGCCAAAACAGAAAAGATGATTTCTCCAATAATAATATAAAGAACACCAAACCTATACATTACAATTATATTCAAAACTCTTAATGCATTCTTAAGTAGAGATAACTTAAAATTTAACTTGATTTTACCAATAGCACTCAAAAACTGTACATTAATCATATGTAGTGGGTAAAAAACTCCCGCAACCAATAATAATTGGAAATAAGGGACCATTGGTAACCATTTTTCTGTAAGTAGCAGTAAAAAAAATGGATGTGCTATTGCAATAAAAATCGCAGAGAAAGGAGCAACAAAAAATAAGATATGCTGACTAAATTTTTTAACTGCACTTTTAAGTGCTTGAGACTCCTGCTGAATTTTGGACATTACAGGAAAAGCGACAGCCCCTACGGCTGATGATGCTTGCTGTGTTATTAATCGTTGAAATTGCGTTGCTTTAGTATAGAAACCAAGTTGAGCAGCTGGGAAAAATTTTCCTATAACTAGTGCATAAATATTATCAAAAACGGTATTTATAATTCCTATTAGCATTGACCATGAACTGAAGGAGAATAATGATTTTAATGATGCAAAACTGAAAGTAAGCATAGGTTTCCATCCATAAAATATCCAAAGTCCTAAAATCCTAACAATAGAGCGTACTATTTCCTGAATTACTAAACTCCAAACACCAAAATTATTAAGAGCAGCTATTATTGCACATATTGTTGCAATTACTGCACTCACAAGAATAATAAGGGTTTGTTTTTTAAAATTTACATCTTTCTTTAATTTAGTTACTTGTATCATCCCAAAAGAATTCAATACAAGTACCGAGCTCATTACTCTTACTAAAGGTACTAATTGTTCTTGATTATAGAATGTTGCAATATAAGGGGCGGAGAAGTATAATATTATATAAATTAAAATACTTATAACTAAATTGAAATAGAATATGGTACTTGCATCAGTATCTGTAGCATCTTGCTTCTGAATATACGCCATTCCAAAACCGCTATCGATAAAAACAATAGAAACAGCAAAAAAAACCGTTACCATACCAATCAGACCATAATCTTCTGGAGTAAGCAAACGGGCAAGAACTACACCTAATAAGATTTTAATTAGTTGGAGCCCTACTTTTTCGGTGAGAGTCCATATGATACCATCAATTGATTTTTGCTTAAGTGTATTCAAAATTAAACCTATTGCTTAAAAATGATTAATGATTTTATATCCAAGACTGTTTTTTGTATACTTGGTATAATTAATTATATTATTAGAAATTCCTGTTTTAAATCTATATATCTCAGGTAGTTTTTCCTTGTTTAAATTACATAGATCATAATATCTTACTCCAGATTCTTTTAAAATTTTTATGGCTTCCCAATGAATCAATTCACCCTGTCCTTCAGGTTTTACATTAAAATCTGAAGCTCCTTTAAAGAAATGTGCATAATTTTTATTCCCAATAATCAGCAACCCTGAAACTGGTTGGTCATTTTTATAAGCTATAAGGGTAAAGATCTTTTTTTTAGTGGAAAATTCATCTATGAACTTCTTGTAATATTCATATGTAAAGCGGCTATAACCCAGCTTTTTGTGAAGTGCATCCAGAATAGGCCAGAATACATTAAATCCTTCAACGTCAAAATATTGTTTTACCTGAATACCAGCCTTAATAGCTTTTCTTATGTTTCGCCTTTTAGATGATTCCATAGCAGTAAATATATCATCCTCACTTTCACCAAGATCAACCATATTGGTTTCTCCGAAAGCATATTGCCCGGTATTTTTATGTATCTTGTCCTGGGGATATGGAAACCCAGAATATTTTGCAGATTCGAAAAGCCCCACCGACAATTGTTTGAGGTCAACAGGAGAATTGTTTCCGGCAAATCCCGCATAAGGGATATCACCCAACGGGTTTAGCTCATATCGTTTAGCCCCTTTTTTACCTTTAATTACATGCACAGGGGCAAAAGAATTTATATTTATACAATCATCAACCAAATAATATAAATCTGTACCAAAATGACTTTCAACAATTTTGTTTAATGCAACCTCGTGAAACACAGATCCATCATACCTATCAATTAGCCTTTCAATTTGGGATGATTGTTCAGTGTTTGGTTTAATTAAACTATAATTCTTATATTTAAGCATTAAACTCTTTTAGATATTTAATAACATAGTTTACTTCTTCATTTGTAAGGTCGGCATGCAATGGTAATGTGATAAACTTATTAGCTTCATTTTCAATATAATCACAATCTTTTGCATAGGGTTTAAATAATGGCTGTGCTGTTAATGGTGTATAATGGCATCCTGTAGCTATACCTTTAGACTTTAAATAAATCATTAAGTCATCTCTTTTATCACTTCTTATACCAAACATTTGGTAAACATATTTTTCAGGTTCAAAAGGCAATAAAGGTTTTATCCCTTCAATATCTTCAATTCCATCTAAATACATTCTGATAATTTCTGCCCTACGTGCATTCATTTTGGGTAGTTTCTTTAATTGTGCTAACCCTATGGAAGCTGCTAAATCATTCATGTTATATTTATACCCTAAGACATTAATTTCATAGAACCAATGCATGGCATCCTTATTTGCATGAACATAAGATTGAGCTGTTTTCCAATTATCTTTGTCTATACCTACCCAACGATAAGCTTTAATATCCTGTAAGTGTTCTGGGGTATTTGATACTATCATCCCACCATCACCGGTTGTCATCAATTTTTTTTCTTCAAAAGAATAACATCCTATATCTCCCCAAGTTCCCAAGGACTTCCCTTTATAATCTGATCCTGTTGTATGCGCACAATCCTCAATTACTTTTAAGCCTTTTTCGCTTGCCCAAGGCATAAGTTGATCCATAGCCACTGGATGCCCTGCATAATGTACTACCATTATTGCAACGCAATCTTCGTCATATTTTCTCTTCATATCGTCTAAATCCATTCCTAGTGTTGTAGGGTCTGAATCAACGAAAACAGGGATTAGTTGATTATATAAAATTGCTGTTGCTGTTGCAGCAAAAGTCAAAGAAGGTACAAGTACTTTTTTCCCTTTTGGAAAGTCAAATGAACGTAGTGCTAGATGTAAAGCCGCAGTTGCAGAGTTTAAGCCAATTGCTATTTCTGCATTGACAAATTCAGCCCATTGCTTTTCAAATTCATTAACATTGGGGCCTAGTCCAATCCAAGAGCGTTCAAATGCATCTGCAATATTTTTGAGTTCTTCTTTACCTACTGAGGGTTTAAATAATCTTATATTCATCATAAAATTTCTTTTACTTTAGTTTAAATTAACTCCAAACATCTCCTTTTGTTCTAATAAATTCTTCAAAAGTTATACAATTCATATCTTTATCAGAAACAATAGGATTATTATTAGGCCACTCAATATTGCAAGAGTTCCAACGTATTGCAAAATCGCTTTCTACCTTATAAACTACATTAGACCTATTTAGAAAAATAGCCTCATCAGAAAGTACATAAAAACCATGGGCAAGACCTTTAGGCACATAAAGCATATTACCTTTCTCTGAATCAAGTATAAGGCTATAATATTGTTTATATGTTTTTGAGTTTTTTCTAAGATCTACAACTACGTCAAAAATCTTTCCATGTAAACAAGTTACACATTTAACATGATCATGTGGTGGCAATTGAAAGTGTAGGCCTCTTAACACTCCCTTTTTGGATGTTGAATAATATTCCTCTTTGAAATCAACATCTAGTCCATTTTTAGCAAAAATTTCATCATGAAAAGTTTTAACCAATCTTCCACGTTGATCAGCAAAAATTTTTGGTTGTAATTCATAGCAACCTTCTATTGGGGTTTTAATTACTTCCATAAAAAATTAATAGATATATCTAAAATCGAATACCTCTTTTTCTGAAATCATTTCTTTGTTCTCTTTAAATTCTTTCCATCCCGTAAGGATAACCACATTTTCAACAGCATTTAATAATTCTTTCAAATCTTCTTTATATGTTACTTTTATGTGAGGGTAATTTTCTTTGAAAGAATCATTGGCAATTGGATCATAAACAGAAATATTATTATATCCTTGCTGCAAAAGCTTTTCAATTACATCCTTACTTGGCGTTAAACGAACATCATCTGATTCTGGCTTAAAAGATAGTCCTAAAATACCTATGCTGTCTTCTTTATTGACTTTCTCTTTTATTTTATGTACTACAAATTCTTTTATCTGATCATTAATTCTCAAATTACCATCTAGCACTTGTGTGTTAACACCATTTGCTATTGCAATACTATTAAGTGCAGAGGTGTCCTTAGGTAAACAATAACCTCCATATCCACACCCAGGATATACATAACTTGCCATACCAGCTGGATTTCCAGACCATCTCTTATCTTCATGTAATATTCTAAACGACTTTGGTATATCTATGTTTCCAATATGACTAGCAATAATAGACATCTCATTAGAATAACTTATAAGTGTAGAAAGCAGAGTATTAGATAAATATTTAATAAACTCAGCTGTATTATACGTTACATAATGAATAGGAGCATTAAAAGGTTTATAAATCTTATCTAAAATCTCTTTTGATTTTTCATCCTCGACTCCAATTACTACTCTATCAGGTTTTATAAAATCTTCCCAACAATATCCTTCTCTCAAGAATTCTGGATTAGATGCAAAACCAATATTTCTATTTAAGCCTTTATACTTTTCATCAACATAAGGCATGACCCTAGCCGACATAGTTGATGGTGGAACTGTAGATTTTGTAATTATTACTTTAAACTTTTTATCGTCGACAGCTAGTATTTGATCAATAGCTGAAAGAAGATAAGTTAAATCTGCACTTCCATCTTCAGCTGCTGGTGTACCAACACAGATAAAAATTGTCTCACTATCCTTAATGGCTTCTTCGAAAGGAGCATCAAGTATAAAGGTTTTTCCAATGGTTTCTTCCAGAACATCTTTTAAATGAGGCTCGTAAAAAGGTATTTCTTTATTCTTTAATTTGTCTAATCTTTCAGTATTAATATCAATACCATATGTTTTAAAACCTTTTTTACTAAAACCCAAACCTGTTGTAAGACCGACGAATCCAAGACCTAGAATAGTTATCATAATAGTTTACCGTTATTTATTTTTAAAAATTTAAGATATCTTCCTATTCCTTCATCTACACAAATAGAAGGATTATAATTTAAAATACTTATAGCTTTCTGAATATTAGGACATCTCCTATTAGGGTTATCTGTCATATATTCCTTATCTGAAGATATATCAAAAATTACATCACCTTTATAGCCATAAACCTTTTTTGCATTTTTAGAAAATAATTTAGCAAATTCTGCAACAGAAACCTCAGGCTTATCAATGCCTATATTAAAGACATCAAACTTATTATGAAGTAAAACCTTTAAATAACCTGTAATTGCATCAGAAATATAACAGAAAGTTCTAGTAGGTTTTCCATCAGAATACATAATGAGATCTCTCCCTTCATGTACTGCTTTAGCAAAATCGGCAGGTAAGCGTTTATCGTTTATATTCATCCCTGGACCATAATTGTTAAATGGCCTTGCAATGGTAATTGGCATTTCATATTTCTGATTGAATATGTAACACATAGTTTCTCCAAATCTTTTTGCCTCATCATAACAGGCTCTTGGCCCCATGGTTGCTACATTACCTCTATACTCTTCAGTTGTAGGTATAAATTCAGGAAATGGATCACCATAAATTTCACTACTCGAAAAGAATAAAAAACCTTTAATTTCTTTAAGCTTATAGAAATCAAGCATTCTTCTTAAACCAGTAATATTTGCATCAAGTGTTTCTTCTGGATATATTCTATAAAATATTGGCGATGCAATAGATGCACCATGAATAATTAAATTGGCTTCGGAAGCTCCTTCAATACTTTCTATAGAATCTGTAATTACATTAAATTCTTTTAAAATAACTTTTGGATTGTTATTACTTAAATCATTTAACCAGTCTCTAGTTCCTGTTAAGAAATTATCTAAACCAATAATCTTTTTTATTTCAAGATCTTCAGCAAAACGAGCAAAAAAATGCATAAAATAATAGCCTAGGAATCCACCACAACCTGTAAAAAGTATTGTAGAGTTTTTTAACTTGCTTTTTTCATTATCAGAAAGATTATTATAAATATATTCTAAATCTTCTGATAGGATTTCATTCTTCATTATAACTATAAATTTAGTATGATATATTAATTAGTTCCACAGTTTCCATTCGGCTTTATTTGTTTCCCATAATTTATTAAGATGGTTAACATCTCTTACCGTATCAGCACATTCCCAAAATCCTTCATGCATATAAGTCATAACCTCTCTCTCTTCAGCAAGTTTTTCAAGTGCGCCAAATTCAAAATCACAATTTACATCAGCAGATAAGTATTGTAGCATTTCTTTATTGAAAACCATATAACCACCATTTATTAAACCATGACTCGTCTGAGGTTTTTCTTCAAAAGATAAGACTAAACCTTCTTTCTCTATAACTTCGCCAAACATAGATGGAGGCTTAACTCCAGTTATAGTTACAAGTTTGCCATGCCTTTTATGAAAGTTAACTAAATCCTTGATATTAATATTTGCTACACCATCACCATAGGTTAGCATATTTATATCATCTAAATAATTTTCTAGTCTTTTAATTCTGCCTCCTTTTAATGTCTCTAAACCAGTATCTACTAGCGTAACTTTCCAATGGTCTATATTATTATTATGATAGGTTATTTCTCCTGTTGCAGTATCAACGGTAAAATCACTATTATAACTTTGCAACTTATGAAAATAATCTTTGATAATATTCCCTTTATAGCCTAATGCTATAACAAACTCATTAAAACCATAGCTAGCATAGATTTTCATAATATGCCAAATAATGGGCCTTCCACCCACTTCAACCATAGGTTTAGGAATTAATTCTGTAACATGGCCCAATCTTGAACCAAAACCACCTGCTAAAATTACTACTTTCATTACTTTATATTATAAGTTGATACTTTACTTTTTTACTTTATTGAAGGGATGCTTACTATAAGGCAACTTAACTAACGGATGAAAATCACCAAGTAAAGGGCTAACTTCTTTATTGCGAATCTCATGCACTATTTCAATAGACTGCCTTGCTTCATTTAATCCAAAGCCATTACCTTCAATAATATCCTCATAACTTTTAGTGTGAAGATCAAAAAAACCATCACTAAACTCTACTTCTTTACCATCCACAGTTATCGATCTGAATGTTCGTTGTCCTTTCTCTTTAACTTCTTGTGGTAGTACATCGAAATTAATCGATAAGAACCAGCGTACTTTAGCTCTTTCAAACTCTAAATATCCTGCCGCTCTATCATGAGTATGGAGGTGAACAACATTTTCTTTAATATCACCAAAAACCCAAGATAACATATCATAAAAATGTATTCCTATATTGGTCGCTATTCCTCCAGACTTGGTTATATCACCTTTCCATGAAGTATAATACCAATTTCCTCTAGAGGTTAGATAGGTTAAATCTACATCATATATTTTATCTTTAGGACCGTTTTCAATCTCTTCTTTAAGTTTAATGATACTAGGATGAAGCCTTAACTGTAATATTGTATACACCTTTTTTTCATATTGTTTTTCAATATCTACCAATGCATCGATATTCCATGGGTTTAGAACCAAAGGCTTTTCGCATATAGCGTTAGCACCAGCGCGCAATGCCATTCTTATGTGAGAATCATGCAGATAATTTGGTGTACAAATACTAATGTAATCCAGATTTATGCTTTTTCTACGCAATTTTTCAATATGTCTATCAAAACGTTCAAATTCAACAAAGAAAGCCGCATCTGGAAAATAACTATCCATTATACCAACACTATCAAACTTGTCGAGTGCTACAAGTAAATTGTTATTTGTTTCTTTGATAGCCCTTAAATGTCTAACCGCAACAAACCCTCCTACACCTATCATTGCAAAGTTTTTCATATTTAATTTTTTATAAAAATTAGATTAGTTATGATACAGCTTCGCCTTTGTCAGTCCCACATAATTTTATCAAAAAAAGGAAGCTGAATTATATTTTATTGCTTGAAAAAGAAAAATTATATCTTTAATATAAATACTTACAAATTTCTTTTCATCTCCTATTAAAAACGTCTTAATAACTAATTTATTTCTAACAAAATAAATAAAGTATAGTTACGTTGCAACATTCTAAAGAATTA
>JAGQYU010000215.1 GCA_020435885.1 Flavobacteriaceae bacterium | reverse complement strand
ATTGATATGAATGATAGGTCTTTGCGGCAAATCACCATAGGTTTAGGAGGCACTGCCAATGGAATCCCTAGAGAGGACGGGTTTAACATCACCCCGGCGTCTGAGGTAATGGCCATTTTGTGCATGTCTAAAGATATGGATGATCTTAAGAAAAGACTAGGTGATATTTTTGTAGGCTTTACCTTTAATAAACAACCTGTTTTTGCAAGAGATTTGAAAGCTGAAAATGCAATGGCTATTTTACTGAAGGATGCTATTAAACCAAATTTAGTACAAACATTAGAGAATAACCCGGCTATTATTCACGGTGGACCTTTTGCAAATATAGCTCAAGGAACCAATACTATTATTGCGACTAAGATGGGCTTATCTTTGTCAGATTATGTAATTACCGAAGCTGGTTTCGGTGCTGATCTCGGCGCTGAGAAGTTTTTAAATATCAAATCTGCTTATGCAGGATTAAACCCGAAATGTGTTGTATTGGTAGCTACGGTTAGAGCACTTCGTCATCATGGAGGTTCACCTGCTGATGAATACAACACACCAAGTGTTGAGAGAGTATCCAAAGGAATAGCTAATTTGGAAAAACATATTGAAAATGTTAGAAAGTTCAATATAGAGCCGGTAGTAGCCATCAATGCTTTTGTTTCAGATAGCGCTGAAGAAATACAACTAATAAAAGACAGATGTGCTGAATTAGGTGTTAATGCTGTGGTATCAGAGGGATGGGCAAAAGGTGGGAATGGTACTCAAGAACTTGCAAAAGCGGTAATTGATGTGGTTGAAAACAAAGCTACACAGTATAAACCTTTGTACGATTGGAAACTTCCCGTAAAGGAAAAAATAGAAATTATAGCAAAAGAAATTTACGGTGCAGAAGGTGTGGATTATGACAACAAAGCAATACTAAATCTAAAACGGATAGAGCGTTTGGGCTTTACTAATTTTGCTATTTGTATGGCCAAAACTCAAAAATCTTTTTCTGATAATGAAAGATTAATCGGCAGGCCAAAAGGTTTTAGAATAACAGTCAGGGAAATTGAAATTGCTGCTGGAGCTCAATTTATCATTCCTATTTTAGGTAAAATGATGCGTATGCCGGGGTTGCCATCTAAACCTGCATCAGAAAATATGTTTATTGATAGTAATGGAGTAATTTCCGGATTATCTTAAAATAAAAAACCAGCCAATCGGCTGGTTTTTTTGTTTTTAAATTTTTCTGAACTGATTACATACCAGGTATGTTATCTACTTTTTCATAAGCTTCAGGTACAGTCATGTCAAATTTATCATCAGAAACACTTTCTTTTTTAATTTCTGTAACTTCCATAATCATTTTCATATCCATACCCATTTGATTTACATCCATTTCAGTATATAAAGGAAAACCTTTTACTTTATCACCATATTGAGAGCTTGCTTGCGAAGAGGTAACTATTTGGTTAGTGGCGAATAAGAAACCTTTTACTTCTGCGCCATTTTGGTTTATGGTAAATTCATATTTATCACATTTATAACCTAAAATTTCTTTAGTTTCATTAGTTTTTGTAACTGATAATGCTTCCAGTTCTTCCTTTGAAGGTTCAGTACCTTTTTGCATATATTTTTTACCTGTTAAAGGATTGTCCATCATTAAGATCATTTCTTTTTTGTCACCATCAAAAATAGTGGTTACATCACCGGACATTTGGTTAGAAAGCTCAGATCTTGATTTGTTTCCTTTAATGAAAGAAGTGGTTTTCATTTCGCCCATCATGGCTAATTGTGCATTAATTTGCTCATTAGAGCTAGTCATTTTTTGTTGCATTACAATAACACCTTCAGTAAATTTTCCTTGAGCAAAAACTGAAAGTCCAACAAATAATAAAAATGGTAAAATAATTTTTTTCATGATTTTGTGGTTTAATTATTAAAAATAAAAAGACTACTCTTTAATTAAATTAGTAAGTAGTCTTTTCATTTTGTTACAATGTGTTTTGTGTGTTAGGAAGTAAATATATTAAAATTATACTTCTAACAAACTGTTTGTTTTTCTAACTCCTGCTGAGCTTTCTTCAATTTTAGCTTTTTCAGCATCAGAAAGTTCTATTTCAACAATTTTTTCCAAACCATCTTTTCCTAAAATAGCAGGAGCTCCTATGCAAATATCATTCAATCCGTATTCGCCTTCCAACAATGCAGAACATGGGAACATTTTTTTCTGGTCGCATGCAATGGCTTGAACCATAGCAGAAACCGCAGCTCCTGGAGCATACCATGCGGAAGTTCCTAATAATTTAGTAAGTGTGGCACCGCCCACTTTAGTATCTTCAGCAACTTGATTCAATCGTTCTTCTGATAAGAATTCAGTTACTGGCACACTATTTCTAGTAGCTAACCTGGTTAATGGAACCATACCAGTATCAGAATGACCACCAATTACCATTCCGTCAATATCAGAAATTGGAGCATCTAAAGCCTCAGCTAATCTGTATTTAAAACGAGCAGAATCTAACGCTCCGCCCATACCAATAATTCTATTTTTGGGTAATTTGGTTGCTTTGTGAACCAAGTACGTCATGGTATCCATAGGATTGGAAACCACAATGATTATGGCTTTTGGCGAATGTTTAATAAGGCTTGTTGCAACGGTTTTAACGATACCTGCGTTGATGCCTATAAGTTCTTCACGTGTCATTCCAGGTTTTCTTGGAATACCGGAAGTGATAACGCATACATCACTATTGGCAGTTTTTGAATAATCTCCGGTTGTACCGATAAGTTTTGTGTCAAAACCATTTAATGAAGCCGTTTGCATAAGATCCATGGCTTTTCCTTCGGCAAAACCTTCTTTAATGTCCAGAATAACTACTTCTGAAGCAAAATTCTTGATAGCTATGTACTCAGCGCAACTTGCACCAACTGCACCAGCTCCAACTATTGTTACTTTCATTTTATTACATTTAATTTTTATATATCTATGTTAGCGTATACCGCATTTTTTTCAATAAATTCTCGCCTTGGCGGCACATCATCACCCATAAGCATAGAGAATATCCTATCAGCTTCCGAACCGTTTTCTATGGTTACTCGGCGTAATGTTCTAAACTCAGGATTCATGGTAGTATCCCATAGCTGCTCTGCATTCATTTCTCCAAGACCTTTATAGCGTTGAACAGAAGCACTTCCACCCATTTTTTCTGTAATAGCATCACGTTCTTTGTCATCCCAAGCGTATTCTTTTTTGTTTCCTTTCTTTACGAGATATAATGGAGGAGTAGCGATAAATACATGTCCTTCTTCAATCAATTCTCTCATATACCTGAAAAAGAAAGTAAGAATCAGTGTAGCAATGTGGCTACCGTCAACATCGGCATCACACATAATAACTACTTTGTGGTAACGAAGTTTTTCTAAGTTTAAGGCCTTACTATCCTCTTCAGTACCAATGGTAACACCAAGGGCTGTGTAAATATTTCTGATCTCTTCATTTTCAAAAACCTTATGTTGCATGGCTTTTTCAACGTTCAAAATTTTACCTCTAAGCGGTAAAATTGCTTGAAAGTTTCGATCTCTTCCTTGCTTGGCTGTACCACCTGCAGAATCACCCTCAACTAAGAATACTTCACATCTGTCTGGTTCTGTCCAAGCACAATCAGAAAGTTTACCGGGTAGTCCTCCGCCAGACATAACCGTTTTGCGTTGCACCATTTCACGGGCCTTGCGAGCCGCATGGCGTGCCTGTGCTGCCAAAATAACTTTTTGAACTATGGTTCTAGCATCAGCCGGATTTTCTTCTAAATAATTTTCTAGCATTTCAGAAACTGCCTGCGAAACAGCAGCAGTAACTTCTTTGTTGCCCAGTTTTGTTTTGGTTTGTCCTTCAAACTGAGGTTCAGCAACTTTGACTGAAACAATGGCGGTTAATCCTTCACGGAAGTCATCACCGGAAATATCAAACTTAAGTTTATCAAGCATTCCGGAAGTTTCGGCGTATTTTTTTAGCGTAGTGGTTAATCCTCTTCTGAAACCTGAAAGATGCGTACCTCCTTCGTGGGTATTGATATTGTTTACGTATGAATGTAAATTTTCGTTATAGGAAGTATTGTACACCATAGCTACCTCTACAGGAATACCACTTTTTTCACCTTCCATAGCGATAACGCTAGCTGTTAGTTGCTCTCTGTTGCCGTCTAAATACTTAACAAATTCCGGCAAACCAATCTCACTGTAAAACTGTTCGTGTAGAAACTCTCCTTTCTCGTCCTTTTGACGTTTGTCTGTCAGAGTAATAGTTATGCCTTTGTTTAAGAAGGATAATTCACGTAAACGTGCAGCCAATGTATCGTAACTAAAAATGATATCAGTTTGAAAAATAATATCATCTGGCAAAAAAGTTACAGTAGTTCCTCTCTCACTAGTTTCTCCAACAGTTTTAACTGGGTATAATGATTTTCCTCTTTCGTATTCTTGCTCCCAAATCTTTCCATCACGGTAAACGGTAGCTTTTAAATGTATAGAGAGGGCATTAACTACGGAAACTCCTACACCATGCAAACCACCGGAAACTTTATATGAATCTTTATCAAATTTACCACCGGCACCAATTTTGGTCATTACTACCTCTAAAGCTGATACTCCTTCTTTTTTATGGATATCTACCGGAATACCACGTCCGTTATCTTTTACGGTTATGGAATTATTTTCATTTATGATAACATTGATAGTATCACAATGGCCGGCCATGGCCTCATCAATTGAGTTATCTACTACTTCATAAACTAGGTGGTGTAACCCCCTTACACCTACATCGCCAATATACATAGAAGGACGCTTACGCACATGCTCCATCCCCTCTAAAGCCTGAATACTGTCAGCGGAATAATTTTGTTTGTTTTTCTCTTCGCTCATAATTTTATTTACGGTCTTTTTATGTATTTTCAAAAACATACAAATATAAGAAAACACGCTCGTTTGAGCGTGTTTTCCGAGTGTATAATAACGGAAGTTATTAACAAGTTCTCTACGAGAGAGAAGTATTTAAATTTAGAGTGTTTTAGCGCTTCTAAAATTGTTTCATTTGAAGAAAAGAAACAGCTTAAGTTGTAGAAGCTTTTAAGCTGTTTCTAATTAAAAGCAATCAACCCAATTTGCTCTGTGAATCGTTTAGTTCTTTTTTCTCAATAACAGTACCTTCAGCATCTACAAAAACTTTAATTTTTTCTCCTTCTTTAGAAAGTTTTACAATATAGACTTCCTTTCCTTCTTTAGTAGTTTTGTAAGCTTTTTCTGCTGTGTAATCTGCAAAAGATTCTGCTAAGGTTTTGGTTACGGCTTCTGGTAATTCGCTAAGTTGAATTTCAACTTTGTCTTGAACAGCTTTAACAACTGTTTCAGTTTCTTTTTTTACTTCTTCCTGTGCAAATGTTGCTGTGCTGATCAGAGCAAACATTGCAAATACCAATAATGAACTTAATTTTCTCATGATTCCTTAGTTTTTGAACTTAGTTTTTGTTTGTTTATAGTCCAAATGTAGCTACAGAATCTAAAGGAATTCTTAAGATTGAAAAAAAACAGAAATTTGATGCAGATCGTCTTCTTGGGCGTAACTTAAATTCCAATTATTTACATCGCATATCTGCTTAACAATAGACAGACCCAGGCCTAAAGAGTCTTTTAAATTGCTTGCTTTCTTAAAGCGATTGAAAAGATTTTCTGGATTTTGTTGAAGTGGTTTTCCGGTATTGGAAAAGATAAGGATATCTCTATAATAGGTAATTTCAATTTTTCCGTCTTGTACATTATGTTTGATAGCATTGCTAAGAAGATTAGAAATAAGAGTATCTACCAGCATTGAGTTAGCTTCAATAGTTTTGTCAGAAAGATCAGTAGTAACGGTGATATTTTTATTAATAATAAAATCTTCATAATTCTCTAACTGTTTTTCAATAAGATCTTTTAAAGAGATTTCCTCTTTAACATTAAATTGTTGGTTTTCTACTTTGGCTAATAGCAAAAGAGTTTTACTTAATTTAGATAATCTTTTAGTTGCCTGATATATAGATTGAAGCTGCAGGGTTTGTTCTCTTTTGAGCTCAGGGTTTTGCAATAACAGTTCAATTTTAGAGAGCATTATTGCTAACGGGGTTTGCATTTCATGCGAAGCATTTTCTGAAAACTCCTTCAGATTGTTAAAGTCTGATTGTAATTTTTGCGTAAGACTTTTGATAGAAGTATTCAGTTGTTTGAATTCATCAATATTAGAAGGTTCCAGTTCTATAGGGTTTTGATCCTGAATAGAAAAATTTTTCAAACGGTCTAAATTTGTATTGAATGGTTTCCATATATTTTTTGCTATCTGCGTATTTAAAATCCATAGTCCGGTAAGCAGCAATAAAATAATAATGAATGTGGAAAGTACAATAACCCAAATAAAATCTTGATTCCTTACTAAAGAATTACGGGCAACAATTTTATAACGTGTGCCATGCAATGTTTCATAGGCTTTTAATTGTCTGTATTTTTCAAATTCATTTACGCCTTCTCCTTTAATAGCTCTGAGGATAAGTGTATCTTTATAAATTACAGTGTCATTCGGATACATTCTGTTTTCAGCATCATTTAGCTCTACAGGCTCATCAAAAATTGTTAAAGGAATATCATATTTTATTCTTTTGGCAATTACTTCCTTATTATAAAAGAGTTGCTCATCTAACCGACTGTTCATTACTTTGGTTAAAACAAAGATAAGGATGCCTCCAAAAAGCAATGATATAATTACCGAGAGGAAAAGGTACGTTCTGCCAGTTCTTTCAATCAGCTTCATTATTTGTCAGCAAATTTATATCCCAGTCCGTACATGGTTTGCAAGTAATTTGGAGCACCAAGTTTTTTTAGTTTTTTTCTGAGATTACCCATGTGGGTGTATATAAAATCATAACTGTCAGCCATTTCAATATCATCTCCCCACAAATGTTCTGCAATAGATTCTTTGGTTAATACTTTATTTTTATTAGTGATAAAATATACCAAAAGATTATACTCTTTTTTGGTGAGTTCTACAGGTTTGCCGTTTACCGTTGCAGTTTTGGAAGAAGGAAATACAGTTATTTCGTTAAATTCAATGGTATCATCTCCAGCAAATTTTCTTCTGCGAATCAGTGAATTGATGCGAGAATTCAACTCAGCTAAATGAAATGGTTTTGTAATGTAATCATCAGCACCAAGGTCTAACCCGGTAAGTTTATCATCTAATGAATTTTTTGCAGAAACTATCAAAACACCTGTGTTTGGTGAGTGTTTTTTAATGGTTTTGAGCAGGTCTATTCCGCTGCCATCCGGCAAGGTTATATCCAGAATTACAATATCATATTTAAAACTTATGAGTTTGTCTTCCGCATCAAAAAAAGTGGAAGCCTTTTCACACATAAAATCTTCATTCTTTAGATAGCTGGTTATGGTTTCCAGCAATTCAATTTCGTCTTCAACAATTAAAATCTTCATATTCTAGAGTTATTTAATGATGATAAGGCTTTGATAGTTAATTTTTAAAAACGAAATAGCAATGCTATTTTTTTCTAAGTATAGCTTTGTCTGCAAATTTTTCGATGATTATTTGCGGCTGGCCATATATAGATACTTCCGATGAATTTATAGCTGAAACAGTTAGCTTAATTTTTGCATTTACAAATGCATTAGAAGTATCAGAACTGGTAACTATTGTTTCTTCAGTTTCCAATTCTGCAGCTCTTGCATTGCTTCTATTTTCAGCTTTTATATTCAAACTTTTACACTCTCCGGTCAATTCTAATGATGAACTGCCCTGAGTGATTACTTCTACTTTATCTGCACTAATGTTTACTTTTCCTTTACCTGTTTTATTAGCTTTCAAATACACTTCTTCACCTTTAACAGATAGGTTTATATTAGCACTTTCATTGTTGTTCAGGTAAAAATGAATCACATCTAAATTTAGTGAAACTTTAGAGTCGCCTTCCGCATTTAGCGTAAAGGAATCTAAAAAAAGTGTGCTATTGGATGTTATGTCTGATTTATCTTTTATGGTGATTTGGTTCAATAAGGAATTTGCTGTAACAAGTACTTTTAATTCTTTTTTTGAACGGATTTCTTCAGAAAGTTTGATGGTTAATGTATTATTGTTTACCTCAGTTATAATGGCATCCATCAAATTTTCATCGGCTTCTACAGAAACGGAAGTTTCATCACCTTGTGATATAAGCACATCAATACCATCACCGATCTCTATCTTTTCAAAATCAAAATTACCTCTGTTTTCAGTAGTAACAATTCGATTGCCTTTTAATTTTTCCTGAGCAGAAACTGTAAGAACTAATAAAAAGGCAACAATGCTTAAAAAGTAGTTAACTGACTTCATGGTAGAAATTTATGAATACCAAAGATATTATAAAAAATAAAAAACTCCGATTAATCGGAGTTTTTTCAACACGGTCTATTAAAATCTATCCTTTAACATAAGCATCTGTATGTACTTTAGCAACAGCCCTACCGGAAGGATCATTCATGTTTTTAAAAGCTTCATCCCATTCCAATGCGATTTTGGTGCTACATGCTACAGAAGCTTCTTGTGGAACGCTTAAAGCAGAAGCATCACTAGGGAAATGCTCTTCAAAAATAGACCTATAATAGAACTCCTCTTTGTTTTGAGGTGTTTGAATAGGAAAACGGTAATGTGCATTTTTCATCTGCTCATCAGTCACCTCTCTATTTACAACTTCTTTCAAAGTGTCTATCCAACTATAACCTACTCCGTCAGAAAATTGCTCTTTTTGCCTCCATGCAACACTTTCGGGTAAATAATCTTCAAAAGCCTTGCGTACCACCCATTTTTCCATACGCTCTTTATTGATCATTTTATCTTTAGGATTAATACGCATAGCGATGTCTATAAATTCTTTATCTAAAAATGGTACACGTCCTTCAATACCCCATGCGGCTAATGATTTGTTAGCACGCAAACAATCGTACATGTGCAATTTGCTTAATTTACGAACAGTTTCTTCATGAAATTCTTTATCGTTTGGCGCTTTGTGAAAGTACAAATAACCCCCAAACAACTCATCAGCTCCTTCACCGGAAAGTACCATTTTAATACCCATAGATTTGATGACACGTGCCATTAAGTACATAGGTGTGGAGGCTCTAATGGTTGTAATATCATAGGTTTCCAAGTGGTAAATTACATCTCGTATGGCATCTAATCCTTCCTGTATGGTAAATTTTATTTCATGATGAACAGTACCTATATGATTGGCAACTTTTCTAGCCGCAGCTAAATCCGGTGAGCCTTCCAATCCTACAGAAAAGGAGTGTAGTTGCGGCCACCATGCATCAGTTGTATCATCACTTTCAATACGTTTTTGAGCATATTTTTTGGCTATGGCCGAAGTAACGGATGAATCCAACCCACCAGAAAGTAATACTCCATAGGGTACATCGCTCATTAGCTGTCTATGAACAGCAGCTTCCAACCCCTCTTTGATGGCTTTAATATTGGTTTCATTGTCTTTAACTGCATCGTATTCAGTCCAATCTCTATCGTACCATTTTACAAATTTTCCATCGCTGCTATGCAAATAATGCCCCGGAGGGAAAAGTTGAATTTTAGTACAAACGCCTTCTAAAGCTTTTAATTCAGAAGCCACATAGAATGTTCCATTTTGATCCCATCCAATATATAATGGTATAATACCAATATGATCACGGGCTACAAAATATTCGTCTTTGTCAACATCATAAATAGCAAATCCAAAAATACCGTTCATTTCATCAATAAAATGTACACCTTTTTCTTGGTAAAGAGCTAAAATAACTTCGCAGTCTGACTCTGTTTGAAAGTTATATTTTCCAACAAATTGCTTTTTTAACTCTCTGTGATTATATATTTCGCCGTTGGCGGCCAATATCAATTTTTTGTCTTCGCTATATAAAGGTTGTTTTCCGGAGGCCGGATCAACAATAGCTAAACGTTCGTGAGCCAAAATAGCTTTATCATCACTATAAATACCACTCCAGTCCGGCCCACGATGACGAACTTTTTTAGACATCTCCAAGATTTGAGGGCGTAACTCCTCTGCTTTCTGTTTTAAGTCAAAAGCACAAACTATTCCACACATATCATTTATTTTTATTCTGATGCAAATGTTTAGTTTTTATTTCACTATATAAATGAAAATAAAAAATTGATTTATAATTATAATATAAAACTATAAAATAGTTTATAATTATAACAAAAAATACCAAATATGTGAATTGAGCTTAAGATTTTTAAGTTGAGCTAATAAAATAAATGGTAGAGAAGTACCGTTAATATCATGTAAAATCATAATCTTGATGAAAAGGCAGTATTCTTTCGGTTTGTTTTTAGTATTAGCGAGCATGTTTTTAACAGTGGAAGCAAATTCTCAATCTTTTAAAGGCTTAGATGAAGCGCCGCATGATATTTCTTATTACAGAGAAAGCAAAGCTACTCCGCCCTTAATTAAAGTGGTGTATGGCAGACCTCAAAAGAATGGAAAGGCTGTATTTGGAAATATAGTTCCTTATGGTAAAATATGGAGAACTGGAGCTAATGAGGCCACTGAAGTAAAGTTTTATCAAGATGTTATTTTTGGCGATCAGCAAATAAAAGCGGGTACTTATGTATTGTACACCATTCCTAATGAAAATGAATGGGAAGTTATTCTCAATTCAAATACAGATGTGTTGGGCGCTTTTCAATATGATCCTACTTTTGATGTGGCAAAAGTGAAAGTTCCTATCAGCAAAGCTGAAGAATTAGATGCTTTTTCCATAGCTTTTAAAGAAAGAGAAGACAAAGTAGAAATGGTGTTGGCTTGGGACGCTATTAGAGTAGCCATACCCATGGCTTTCAGATACCGTTCGGCCTACGCAAGTAATTAATTCACTTTTTCACCATTTACATACGTTTCAAGCACTTTTATAGTTGGCACTTCTTGCGCAGGAATAGTCATTATATCACTGTCAAGGATGCAAAAATCAGCAAATTTATTAGGTTCAATACTTCCTTTTTCAGCTTCTTCAAAGTTAGAATAAGCTGCCCAAATGGTCATTCCTTTTAACGTTTCTTCTTTGCTCAACGCATTTTCCATTTGAAA
>JAGQYU010000030.1:30919-33916 GCA_020435885.1 Flavobacteriaceae bacterium | reverse complement strand
GCCATGAAGATAAAACAACAAAACCCTGAAGCGGCGATGATAGTGGCGCCTTCCGATCACTGGATTGATAATGAAAAAGAGTTTATAAAAAATATTGAAACCGCTTTTGAGGCATGTTCAGCTAATGATATTTTAATGACATTGGGTATCCAACCAACACATCCTAATACAGGTTATGGTTATATCGAATTTCATAAAGATGGGTCTGAAATTAAAAAAGTAAAGAAGTTTACTGAAAAACCTGATCTGGCTACAGCAACTAAATTTTTAGAAAGTGGTAATTATCTTTGGAATGCCGGTATATTTATTTGGAGTGTAAAAAGTATTATAGCGGCTTTTGAAAATTATCTTCCGGAGATGAATGGTTTATTCTGCAAAGGAAATACTGCATATAATACTGATAAAGAAGAGGCTTTTATTGATGAACATTACACCGATGCGGAAAATATTTCCATAGATTATGGTATCATGCAAAAGGCAACCAATATTTATACGTTACCTGTAGATTTTGGTTGGAATGATCTGGGTACTTGGAATTCACTTTATGAAAAACTTGATAAAGACACGGACAAAAATGCGGTAGTTAATGCAAAAACACTATTTAGGTCGGCATCTAATAACATGGTAAGTACTTCTAAGAACAAGCATGTTATCATACAAGGGTTGGATGATTTTATAGTGGTAGAAAAAGAAAATGTATTGCTAATCTGTCCTAAAAAAAGTGAGCAAGAGATTAAACAAATTGTAGCGGAAGTTAAAAATACTTTTGGTGATGATTTAGTATAACAGCAATTAACCCCTATCCCCATGGAAGAAAATGATAAAAAGATTGAAGTTGACCTTGATGTAAAAAGGCAAGATGTAAAAAAAGAAGTAACCGGATTGCTAGGTGGTGTCAAAGAGTTTTTAATAGAACTACTTGATATCAGAAAAGATACCAATAGAGAAGGTACTGTGCAGGCAGTAAAGGATAATATTTCCATGAAAGGTCATACGGCTTGGATATTGGTTTTTTCCATATTAATTGCATCCATAGGATTGAATGCTAATTCTACAGCAGTTGTTATTGGAGCTATGTTAATATCACCATTAATGGGACCTATTTTAGGTGTAGGAATGTCCATTGGTATCAACGATATTGATACGCTTCGCCGTTCTATGATCAACCTTGGTGTAATGGTAGGTTTAAGTCTTTTAACATCCTTTTTGTTTTTCAGCATTCCGCTATTTCAAGATGCCACTACAGAGTTGTTAGCAAGAACTCGCCCTGATGTTAGGGATGTGTTTATTGCCCTTGCCGGTGGATTGGCTCTTATAGTTGCTGTTAGCCGCCCATCACCACAAACAAATACCGTTGCGGGTGTGGCCATCGCTACAGCACTTATGCCTCCATTGTGTACGGCTGGTTTTGGTTTAGCAACGTGGAACTTTAGCTATTTTTTCGGGGCAATGTTCTTATTTACCATCAATACCATTTTTATTGCATTGGCCACATTTGTTATTGTGAAATTTTTAAAGTTTCCAATGGTAAAATATATCAATTCCGCAAAACGAAAGCGTATTGCTCAATTTGCTTCTATTGTGGCTTTTTTGATATTAGCAGGCAGTGTTTATCAATTCTATGAACTTTTTAAAGAGAACCAATTTAAACGCAATGCGCGTACATTTATTAATGAGTTAAAAAATAATGATGGCGTTGCTATTTTAGGTGATGATGATGAGAACATTAATTATTTAGAAAGAACAATTACATTACCAATTCTTGGTGCTATGATACCCGAATCTGAAAGGAAAGCTTGGGAAAACAGAATGGCGGAATTAGGATTGGAAGAAGTTACATTGAATGTGCAACAGAAAGATGATTCTGAAATGCGTCAGCAAGTACAGAATTTACAAGACCTATACGCTCAAAATCAAAAGATTATTACTTCTAGAGATGAAAGTATTAAAGAAAAGGAAGACCGTATAAGATTGTTAGAGAGTGAGTTATCTAAATTTTATAATGAAATAGTACCTTTTAAAGAAGTAAGTGAGGAGGCTAAGATAAATTATGATGCCATTGAAGGCATGAGCTATTATAAAGAAATTACAACTGATTTTAATAAAATTGATTCCATAGCTGTATTCAGTATAAAATGGAAAGATAATACTAGGCAAAGAACTAAAGAAGATCAGGAAAAACGATTAAAACTTTGGCTGAAGAAACGGTTGGAATTAGATACTCTAAAAGTAATTCAAAAGTAATCGTTATCCTTGCTCTTTTAGTTGAGCTTCTCGTACTTTTTTGAAAAGATCTGAAGAGTATACAAAGTCTGTAATAGCTTCATTATCAGTTTTAAAAATGGTTTCGCTAGAGCCTTCCCATTCTTTTACGCCATTTTTTAGGAAGATGATTTTTTCGCCGATCTCCATTACGGAATTCATATCATGGGAATTGATAATAGTGGTAATGTTATACTCTTTTGTGATCTCTTGAATCAAATTATCAATTACAATGGCAGTTTTAGGATCTAAACCGGAATTTGGCTCATCACAGAATAAATATTTGGGATTCATCACAATAGCTCTGGCAATGGCCACACGTTTTTGCATTCCGCCGGAGAGTTCTGCAGGATATTTACTATTTACATTTTCCAAGTTTACTCTGTTCAACACAAAATTTACCCTCTCCAACATATCATTATAAGATTGATTAGTAAACATTTTAAGAGGAAACATCACATTTTCTTCAACGGTAGAGGAGTCGAACAAGGCACTCCCTTGAAATACCATACCTATTTCTTTTCTCAAGTCACGTTTTTCTTCAAGGGTCATATCAGCATAATGCCTTCCGTCATAGCAAATATCACCTTTTTCCGGCTGAAAAAGTCCAAGCATACACTTAAGAAAAACCGTTTTACCAGAACCACTTTGCCCAATAACCAAACTGGTTTTTCCGTTCTCAAATGTGGCACTGATACCTTTTAAGACTTGGTTTCCGTCAAATTCTTTATATAT
>JAGQYU010000030.1:17885-30908 GCA_020435885.1 Flavobacteriaceae bacterium | reverse complement strand
TCGGTTACTTCAATCATTTTCCAAGAAGCATCTGGGTTAAGAAATAATTCATAACTATAATCACAATACTTGTCCATACCACTGCTTTGGTACTGGCACGGCCAACTTCAATGGCACCTCCTTTTACGTAAAAGCCATGATAGGCAGGTATAGTAGCTATTACAAAGGCAAAAACTGCTGTTTTTATAAGTGAATAAGTAATATGATAGGGTTCAAAATCTGAACGAATACCATCTAAATAATCTGTAGAGGTAATGAGTCCGGTAATTAATCCGGCTGTCCATCCACCGATAATTCCTAAGGTGATGCTAATGATGATGATGAACGGATAGAAGAAAACGGCCGCCAATATTTTTGGTAAAACCAAGTGATTCAAAGAATTGATACCCATTACTTCCAAAGCGTCTATTTGCTCTGTAACACGCATAGTTCCTATACTGGATGTGATGAACGACCCAACTTTACCTGCCAAAATGATGGAGATTAATGTAGGAGAAAATTCAAGTATCAAAGATTCTCTTGATGCAAAACCAATTAAGTATTTGGGAGTTAAAGGATTTTCTAAATTCAAAGCTGTTTGAATTACCACAACACCTCCTACAAAGAAAGAAATAAAGGCAACGATACCTATAGAACTTAGCCCCATATCTTCAACTTCCTTAAAGAATTGTTGCCAAAAAACAGAACGCTTTTGCGGCCTTTTAAAAACCTGTCCAAGCATTATAAAATATTTTCCGGTATGTTTTAGGTAGCTCTGCAATTGTTATACTGTTGGTTATATTAAATAAAAGTTATATCTCCTTTTTCAGTACTCAAAAATATGATTTTAAATATAAAATGCCTTACTTTTGATTGCAGATTACAAAAATATTTTTAGATGAAAAAAATTTTTCCTTTCGTAGTATTTCTTCTTTTTCTCAATGCATGTAAGGCGCAGCAACAGGTAATATCAGATAATACCAAAACAAACAAAGAAATTGTTGACAGGCCAAAATTGGTTGTCGGAATTATTGTAGACCAGATGCGATATGACTATTTGGTTCGCTTTTACAGTAAATATTCTGATAATGGATTTAAACGATTGATAAACGAAGGGTTTAATTGCCAAAACACACATTTTAACTATATACCAACCTATACGGCTGTAGGGCATTCATCAGTATATACAGGTACAACACCTCAAAATCACGGTATTATTTCTAACAATTGGTATGATAAATATCTAAAAAAATCAATTTATTGTGTAGATGATGATTCGTATGAAACAGTTGGAGCAAAAGATGGAGGTAAAAAATCACCTTACCGTTTACATACTACAACCATAACGGATGAACTGCATATGGCACAGAACAGAAAAGGAAAAATGATCGGTATTAGTATTAAAGACAGATCAGCTATACTTCCGGCAGGCCATACTGCAGATGCCGCATACTGGTTTCAGGGTAAAGATGACGGAAAGTTTATTACCAGTACTTTTTATATGAATTCCTTACCAAAGTGGGTGGTTGATTTTAACAATTCCGGCAAGGCTGACAGTTATTTAAAAGGAGAATGGAATACCTTGTATGATATAACTACCTATACAGAAAGTATTGAAGATAATAATGCATATGAAGGTACCTTTAAAGGAAAGCAAACGCCAACATTCCCTTATAATTTAGATGAACTCCGAAAAGAGAATGGAAATTTTGAATTGTTAAAAGCAATAGCTTCCGGAAATTCAATTGTAAAAGATTTCTCTGAAGCAGCTGTGATAGGCGAGGAGCTTGGAAAAGATGAATATACTGATTTTTTAGCTGTTAGTTTTTCAAGTACAGATTATGTAGGCCATCAGTTTGGAGTTGATTCTAAAGAAATTGAGGACACTTATTTGCGTTTAGACAAAGATTTAGAGGCTTTTTTCAATTTCTTGGATAAGCATGTAGGTAAAGATAATTATACACTGTTCTTAACGGCAGACCATGCAGCAGTACAGGTTCCATCCTATTTGAAAAGTTTGAGAATACCTGCAGGTTACTTTGATACGAAAGCATTTAAAGTATTTGTAGATAATGTTTCTCAGGAATATTTCAAAGAAAATGTGATTGAAGATATTTCTAACTTTCAATTGTTTTTGAACAAAGAAAAGATCAAACAATTGGGATTAAATTTATCTGAGGTAGAAGATGTTTTTTGCAATGAGATTATAAACTTTAATGGAGTTTACAAAGTAGTTTCTGCTAAAACATTGCAAACCACTTATTTTGGTGAAGGAATATTACATTACCTGCAAAATGGTTATAATCAAAAGTTTTCAGGTGATATTTTAGTAGTTCCAAATCCATCAACTATCAGTTATTCTAAAACAGGTTCAACACATGGTTCAGGGTACGATTATGATACCCATGTACCTTTATTATTTTATGGAAAAGGTATTAAAAAAGGAAGTACTGATAAATATCTCAGGATAATTGATATAGCTCCAACACTTTCAAGTTTATTGCAAGTAAATTTCCCTAACGGAACAACCGGAAAAGTTATAGAAGAGGTACTGGAAGATTAATTGTAATCTTGGTTCTTTATCCTCCTTTTTTCCATCAATTTTCTTTTTTCACGATTATTGATGTAGGATTGATATACAACCAACAATGCAAATACCAATATAGATAAGATAATTTTTAATGTCATTACAAACTACTTAACCTGTTTATATAACGTGTGTTAAGTGGTTTTTAGTATCTGTAAACTATAGCATTGATATTCATTCCGGCACCAACCGAAGCAAGGATAATAACATCTCCTTTAGATAAGGTTTGGTCTTCCAGTTCGCCTTTAATAACAAGGTCTAATAAAGTAGGTACGGTAGCCACCGAGCTATTACCCAATTTATGAATGCTCATAGGCATAACATGCTCAGGAGCTTGGGCTTTATACAACCTGAAAAAGCGTTTAATAATGGCCTCATCCATTTTTTCATTGGCTTGATGGATGAAAACTTTTTTTACTTCAGAAATTGGTATACCTGATTTATCCAATGCAGCTTTCATGGCTAGGGGGACATTATTCAGAGCAAATTCATAGATTTTTCTTCCGAACATTTTTATATATCTAACCTTAGGATCAGCCAAGGGAATGTTAGATTGCCCCATAAACAAATAGTTAGCTTCCTCATACGTAAATGTTTGTGCAGCATGGCTCAAAATACCTGAATCAGTAGTTTCTTTAGCTTCTAAAATACAAGCACCTGCACCATCAGAATAGATCATAGAATCTCTATCATGCATATCCAACACCCTTGATAGGGTTTCCGAACCAATGATTAAACATTTTTTAGCTGCCCCTGCTTTTATATATAGATCGGCCTGTATAACACCTTGAACCCATCCCGGGCAACCAAAAATAATATCGTAGGCAATACAATTTGGATTTTTAATTTTTAAGTTGTGTTTAACTCTAGAAGCCAAACTTGGCAGAATATCCGTTTGGATAGTCCCTTTTTTGATATCGCCAAAATTTTGCCCTAAAATAATGTAATCTAACTCTTCAGGATCAATATTAGCATCTTTAATAGCCCTTTCAGCAGCTATTGTTGCTATTGTTGATGAATCTTGATCAGCAGTAGCATAACGTCTTTCTTCTATACCGGTAATTGCTTTAAACTTTTCAATAATCTCTTCATTACTAGCTTCAAAGGGCTTATTCTTATCACAATAAAAGCGTTCATTACTAAAATCGATATTCTTTTTAATAATGGTAGGGATATAACTTCCGGTTCCGGTAATTACTGATTTCATAGGGTCGAAAAAATGAAAAAATGATTCAACGAAGGTAGCTTATTTTTAGCGAAAGAGTTAGTAATTGAGCCTCTTTTTTAAGAATGGATTGTTTTTATTTCCATGATTGTAGCAATGGAAAGAGCTCTGGTCTTAGCCATTAGAGCTTTTTCTCCGGTAAAATTATCATCTACACTTTTATTAAAATGATTTAGCCAAATAGTAAAGTGTTCTTTTTTAAAAGGTATTGTTTTGTTAAGATCCAGATGAGGTTGCATGGCATTTCTTTGATAATCAGTTGCACTGAAAAGAATACCATTCCAAAAATCGGTAATAGTATTTAGATGATGTTCCAACGAATTACTTTTTATAATATGATCAAAAAAATGATTAATAGAATTGTCATTCAAAAGCTTATGATAAAATTCTGTTATTAAAAAGTGAATATCTTCCCTACAGGAAATATCTTTTTTCATAAGGTTAAAGGAATGTTTTGTCAAACCCTAAAGGGAGCAAACTCTTTAAAGAATTTACTTTGATAATATTGCCGGACTCACCCATAAAAAGAATTTTGATTGGCTGGTCTTGCTTAAATTCATATTCAGCAATAGTTTGTCTGCAAGCACCACATGGCGCAACAGGCTGCTCTACTTTTTTATGGCTAGAGCTGGCTGAAATAGCAATTTTTGTGATGATAGCATTTGGGTATTGAGCTCCGGCACTAAAAATTGCGACACGTTCAGCACACATTCCGGAAGGGTAAGCTGCATTTTCTTGATTACTGCCGGTTACTATCTTTCCATTATCTAACAGAATAGCTGCACCTACATTAAAATGTGAGTATGGGGCATATGCTTTGTTCCTAATATCTATAGCAATATCCATAAGATATTTGTCTTCATCAGGTAACTCATGTATATTTTCAAACAACGTATAATCTGTTGTTAGCTGTAATTTTTTCATGCAATTGAGGTTGCTTTACGGATATAAAAAAACAATTATCCTAGTGCTAATGTACTAAAATGATTGTTTTTAACATTTTATTTATCATTAATTTTAGTATCCTAGATATGATTCACCAAGATCAAGTGTTAAAGAAAAACGTAATGTATTTTCCAAAGGGTTGTTAACGTCAGCTGAATTTATAAGATATGAGAGGTCTAATGTAATAGCATTGAATTTAAACCCTGCACCTAATGTAAAATATTTACGAGCTCCTTTAAGGTCATTTTCATTAAAATAGCCTGCTCGTAATGCCATGGTTCTATCATAAATGTATTCGGCCCCAAGAGCCCATGTAAATTCTTTTAACTCTTCACTAAACCCATTGGGAGCATCGCCGAAAGATTGAAACATTCCACCAAGGAAACCTACGTCATCATCTTTACCATCAATTATTTCACCGGTTTGTTCATCACGGATTGGTGGAGTAGGGACTAGTAGTTTGTTGAATTCTAATGTAGTAGAAATAGTATTCAAATCATCTAAAATAAAGTCAAAACCACCTCCTAATTTCAGGTTTGTAGGGATAAAACTTTCTCTACCACCATCGGTTAGCGTAACTTTTGGTCCTATGTTGGAAATATTAAATCCACCTTTCCATCGGCCGTTAAAACTACCATAATTTTTTTCATCAGATTGGTAGTATCCACTTACGTCAACAGCAAATGTGTTTACAGTTTTAATATTTGAATTTTCAACTCTCAGAGCATAATCTGATCTGATATACCTAACTCCAACACCCATAGAAAAGGTTTCACTTAATTTTAAAGCATAAGAACCATCTATTGATAGTTCATTAGGGTTTTCAGAACCAATAGGAGTTCCTGAATTGTCAGTAAGGTCAATTGTACCCAATGAAAAATACTTAAGACTAGCCCCCCAAGCACTACGTTCATCAATTCTGTTAGAAAGTGCTAAACTTCCAACAAAAACGTCATTGGTAAGGTTTCTTAGCCAAGGGGTATATGATAATCCTACTTTAAACTGAGAATCAGAAAAAGCTAACTTAGATGGGTTATGATGTAATGAGAAAGCATCAGCAGATGTTGCTACACCCACATCTCCCATACCACCGGCTCTTGCATCAGGTGCAATTAATAAGAAAGGTGCTGCAGTTGTTATTGGGTTTGGTTCTTCTTGTGCATTCACTTTGCTTAGCGCTAAAGTAAAAATGAATAGAACAGCTAGAACTTTTTTCATGTTTTATTTTGAATTAGGTTTAAACTATAGTTTACTTACTGTAGAATGACTAATTTTTCTATTTTCTCAGCTTTTGAATTCGTTAAGGATGATCTTACAATAAGTTTGTAAATATACACACCTTTACCAATTTTATTACCAAAATCGTCTAATCCATTCCATGTTACGGAACGTGATAAATTATCGGATTGAACTGTTTGAGAGATAGTTTTGATCAACTTTCCGGAAACTGTAAATATCTGAACCATAACATCTAACGGTTCATTAGGTTTATTATGATTAAACCAAAATTCCGTGTAATTAATTAGGGGATTAGGGTAATTTAACACGTTGCTGAGAATCAAATCTTTATCATTTACTACAATAAAGTTTAACGTAGCTTCTGAAGGATTATTGTAAGTATCCCAACATTTAAAATTAATAGTGTGTGGCCCGGGTTCTAAATCTCTGAATGGAAACTTTACATTGCCTTTTGTAAAATCATCTAATTCAGTTTGATAGAAGTCATTTAATACATAAGGATTTGCTTGATCTCCATCCAAAATAGCAATAATATCGTGGTCTACAGATGTGATGGATGTATTGATTCCTGATGCATCTTCCAATATGGCCAAAAGGTAGGGAGATTGACTGGTATTACCCCCATCTACAAAAGATTCGTCATCCATAAAAAGTTTAATAGTAGGCCCTATAGTATCTTCAGGAGCATTTTCATTAATTCCACCTATAGTAACTTCTTGATTAACACCAGTTTTGTCTTCAGAACTATTGTCCGCATACATGCTTATTTTAGCTTTTCCATAGGCTATTCGTATGTCTTTGGGTACAATGAATTCGAACTTGAAATTTCCGTCGGTTGCAGAAGCCCTACCTCTAAAAATTTTACTTTCGGTTGCATCAAATGTCATCGTATTACCAAAACCATTGTTGTCTAAGGTGGTTTTTTCTACTGATTTATCATAAATAGTAGTGGATACTGTTCCGTTAAAGTCGGGTAACAGATTGTCATTCTGATCAGTAACTATACCTTCAAATGTAATTTTAGATAGCGCTTTTAAGGTATCAATAGATTGAGAAACATCAACATTGTTAATTTTAGTCAGTTTGATATTAGGTTTGGGTTGAGCCAGTCTCATAGCAGGATCGCCTAAAAAATAAACAAACAATCGCTGGCTTGTTGCAGGTGATGATGGATCATTTTTCATAGCCATCAATGCCTCGGAAATTGTATAATCTTCATTGTTAAAATTGAGCAGTTTTTTTATAAGTACTTCGTTATAACGTTGCCCAACACTGATAAAGATCTCACGTGTGGTGGTAATCATAGAAGCGGCTCCACCGTTAGTGTTTAGAAATGTAAATTCACCCGCTGTTGGTCGTAGCGGATTGTCAAACCTTGAAAATTCACAGGTAACAGTTATTAGTAAAGGCAGTATATTTGGATTGTTCCAGTCCTTTATCTGTTCAACTCCTAAAATACGTTCTTGTGCCCAACCATCTTCACCACCATGGCCAAAATAATCTACAATCAGTGAGCCTGTTTCTATGGCATTGTCAATAGCATCATTCACCTCAGGATAGCGCTCACCTCCGGCAGAAGTTTGTTGTACGTAGGCATCAGCATAAATTTTAGTGAGATTGAAGATGGGTTTGTTTTTAGCAATGGTATCTGCAATGCGTTCAACGGTTTGTTGCAGAACGAACTCTCCGGCACTATCTGGATCATCAGCTATTAGGGTAAGTTTATTACGCCAATCACCTAATGATGTGGTAGCATAATAACTTAGTGTTTTATCTACCATATTTTTAGCTTCCAATTCGGTTGTAACCGGATATCTTCCAGTTGCTACATCCTGTTTATCAGATGTTTCCAAATTTCCTTCATGGTCATCCATCATGCCGAAATAATCATCTGTAACGTATGATCTGGCAAGGTCAAAACTTTCGTACGATTGAAATGCGGGAACAATATTATTGTTATTGGTTATTCTGTCTTTAAAATCGTATGAGGCATCGCCAAAGAGGCACACATATTTTATGCGGTTATCATCTGTAGAGGCATTGGCATATAAATGCCTTACAAAATCTCTGATAGCCGTTACATCTGGTGAACCTGAGGCAAATTCATTATAAATTTGCTGAAGATCAACTACTTGTACGGTTAAACCAGCGTGTCGTCTATGGTGATTTGCCAATCGTTCAGCTTCGTTTTTTAGAAAATCTTGTGTTATGATTATGTAATCAATATTTTGCAGACTATGTAAATTTTGATTGCTAACAAGAGGATTGTCAATCTGTTGAGGTGCATAATAATCACTTTCATTGAGTACAACAAATTCCTTTAATGATCCTGCATTTTCTTTAAACGTAAAATTGCTTCCCGTACTTTGATTAGTGAGAATTGTTGGGTTTAAATGATCCGACACATTCCAAACTTGATGGATTGCAGAGTTGTTGTTTATAGTATATTCAACAATGGTTGAGAAAGGCTGGTTGGCGGCTTCAAAACTTCTAAAACTGAACTGTTTTCCGTTAGCTGAAAGTTTTTTAGTACCTATCACTTCAACAAAATCTAAATATGCTTTAGCGGAAGGATTTCCATTATTATTATATGTTATATCTACTTTTGCTGAATTACTATTTGTATTGATTGTATTACTGACTTCCCCTGGGATAGCAAGTGTTAGACTATTGCCCGGAATGGCAGAAAAATTAATTGGGTTTACACTTTGCCCGTTTATGCTTATCCGCATTTGCGAAACAGTTGAAGAAATACTCACACCTCTTACCTTACTATATATAGGTTGTGATGTTTCAAGTTCGGCAAAATCAAAACTAATAGAAGTAGCGTTATCAAAACTGAGGTCTTTTCCAAACCATTGTTGCCCATTAGCAAAAAGGTTTGTTTTATCTTCTTCAAAGACTTTTAGCTCATTATAAGTAGTAATTTGTATAGCTGCCGTAGAATTATTTTCAGGTGCATTGGTTATTCTTTTGCCGAGGCCATTATCAACTGTAATAAAATAATAGGCCTTATCGGAATAGATATTATTTTGATGCGAAGATAGCTGTGGTTGTGTTGTGTTTATTTTCCAGCTATGTGGGCCTACTCCATAAAATAATATGTAGTCATTGGCATCAAAACTATTATCAGCTTCGCCAGAAACGAATATAGCATTTTCTTGCAAGCCATCATATCGAAATTCATTGTTAAGCATTGGTAACAATTTACCACCATTTCCAAATATCCTTATGTTCTTTGGGTTTATTGTAGAGGTGTTAATGCCTAAGTTCTGTAAAAATTGTCTGTCAATCTTAAATACACCTGTAGTATCAATAGCAAATTTATACCAAGTTCCTTGTGACAAGACTGAGTTCTTTACTGTTGAAAAACTTTTTTGAATAGTGTTGTTTTGGGCATTCAATACTAACCCTGTACCTAAAAGTATAAGTAAAACACAAATCCTTTTTAACATAAAACCTGTAAAGTTTAGCGCAAGTTACGCATACTTATTTTAAAATTTATAAACGAATGTATAATAAAGAAAAAAAACAATCGTTATACAAACATCCAAGGGCAAATTGTGCCTAGTATTAATTTATTGAAAACCTTACAACCCTAAAAATTAAAATAGACGAGTAAATATGAAAAGGTATATTGGAAACAAAGTTTTATTAGCATTGTTAGTTGTAGCAACCCTTGCGAGTTGTAGCAAAAATTCAAGGACTCATTCAGAATTAACAGGTTGGCGTTTTAACGATCCAACTTACGGTGGTTTTGCGGCCAACACAAATTATGAAGGTCAAAAAGTTCCTCCGGGAATGGTTCTTATTGAAGGAGGTACATTTACCATGGGTAGTGTACAAGACGATGTGATGTTTGATTGGAATACTACACCAACAAGGCAACAAGTGCGTTCTTTCTTTATGGATGAAGCCGAAGTTACTAACCTAGAATACTTGTTCTATCTACAATATTTAGAAAAAGTATATCCTCCTGCTGATGATAATTACAGAAAGATCTATCAGTCTGCATTGCCAGATACGTTGGTTTGGAGAGATGCTCTTGGGTTCAATGAATTATTGACAGAAACATATTTACGTCACCCTTCTTACAGTGACTATCCAGTTGTAGGTGTTTCTTGGTTACAAGCAACAGAATATTGTAAGTGGAGAACTGATAGGGTTAATGAAAAGATATTAATGGATAAAGGAGTGCTAAAATCATTATTTGATATGGACTCTGTAAGTGTTGAAGGTAAAAATCGTTTTGATACTGAAACATATTTAGCAAACCCAAATCTATTATTTGATGGTAATGAAGATATTTATGGTAGAGGTTTGCCAGATTATACCCAAAGTAGCAAGAAAAGTAAAAAAGATAGAAAAGCTGCAAAATCTGATGATATAGCTGAGGCTGATGTTGATGCAGCAGATGATCAAGATAACAGCAGAAAATCAAGAAAAAGAAGTAAAAAATCCGATCAAGGATTTACCGGAAGGCATGTTAAAACTTCTGATGGTATCTTAAATCCACGTTTTAGATTGCCAACCGAAGCTGAATGGGAGTATGCTGCTAAAGCACTTATAGAAAACAGAGAATACAATACTATTAGAGGTAGAAAGAAATATGCTTGGAATGGTAGATATACCAGAGATCAAAGCAAACGTAGAGCTGGAGACCAATTGGCTAACTTCAAACAAGGTAAAGGAGATTATAGCGGATTGGCAGGTTGGAGTAATGATGGTGCAGATATCACTCAAAAAGTAAAATCATACGATCCTAATGCATATGGTTTATATGATATGTCAGGGAACGTTGCAGAATGGGTAGCTGATGTGTACAGACCTATAGTAGATAATGAAGCTAATGATTTCAACTACTTCAGAGGTAACGTATTCAAAAAACCACTTATCAATGAAGAAGGTAAGGTAGTAGTAGTAGATTATAATAATGTAGAGTTTGATACATTAGATAATGGTAAAATAGTCCCTAAAGATTTACCTGGTAGTATTAAATATGTACCAATTACCAAAAGAGATGCTTTTATGAGACCTAATTATGAAAAGGCTGATAACAGAGCAATTAATGATGGTGATGTGGCATCTACTAAGAAATATTATTTAGATGAAGAAGAAATGGAAGGAGAAGGTTCAAAACCTAGGATGTATAATTCACCTCAAATCCCAAGACAGATTGGAGAAAGCGGGTTGATTATTCAACAATACGATACTAAGAAAAGGAATACACTTATTAGTGATCAAACTAGAGTTTACAAAGGTGGTTCTTGGAGAGATAGAGAGTATTGGTTAGACCCTGCTCAGCGTAGATATCTTCCAGAGTATATGGCAACTAACTACATTGGTTTCAGATGTGCAACTGATAAATTAGGAGCAATGTCTATTAAACGCAGACGTAAACATCCGCAGCCTTAATTAATAAAAATTTTGATTCCAAAATAAATGAAAACTCAATACCTAGGTATTGAGTTTTTTTTTAGCTTTAGGGTATGGATATGAAAGAGCTTTATAAACTATATACACAGTCCTATCAGGTTTCAACCGACACTAGAAAAATATCTGACGGCTGTATTTTCTTTGCCTTAAAAGGCGATAATTTTAATGGTAATCAGTTTGCTGAAGAGGCTTTAAAAAAAGGTGCTTCGTATGCTGTTATTGATGATGCCTCCTTTCAAAAAGATGATAGGACTATTTTAGTTGAAGATGTACTGAGTACATTACAGCAATTAGCTGCCTACCACAGAAAACAGTTAGGAATACCTATTATTTCTCTAACAGGAAGTAACGGAAAAACCACTACTAAAGAGCTTATTAATGCTGTCTTGTCAAAAAAATATAAAACAAAAGCAACGGTTGGTAATTTGAACAATCATATTGGTGTGCCATTAACGCTACTTTCCATGACTCCAAATACTGAATTAGGAATTGTAGAAATGGGGGCCAATCATTTAAAGGAGATTGAATTTTTGTGTAGTATAGCCCAGCCGGATTACGGTTATATTACCAACTTTGGGAAGGCACATTTAGAAGGCTTTGGTAGTCTGGAGGGTGTGGTTCAAGGCAAAACAGAACTCTACAGATATTTACAAAACAATAATAAACTGGTTTTTGTAAATGCCAGTGATGCGAAACAACTCCAAAATTCTGATGACATCAAAAGAGTTTCTTTTGGAGATGTAATTGCCGATGTTATTGTAAAGTTTGTTAATTCTAATCCGTATGTGTCGGTATTGTATGAAAATATGATTATCAGAAGCCAGTTGATAGGTTCTTACAATTACAATAATATTGCTGCGACCATTACCATCGGTGATTTTTTTGGCGTTGAAGACCATGCTATCAAAGAAGCTATAGAAAATTATATTCCGCAAAATAACCGTTCTCAGATCATAGAAAAAGGTACTAATAAGGTAATTTTAGATGCCTACAATGCAAATCCTTCCAGTATGCAGGCAGCTCTTGAAAACCTTTCCGCTTTAAGCGATAAACATAAAGTAGCCATTTTAGGAGATATGTTTGAACTAGGTAATGAAGCCGAGCCTGAGCATCAAAAAATAGCGTCAATGGCAGTAGAATCTTCCATTGAAAGAGTATACCTTATCGGAAAAAATTTCTTTAAAATTACTGTTAACAACTCGAAATTACAGGTTTTTGAAACATATGAAAATTTTAAAGAATTCCTAACAAAAGAGAAGATAGAAAACGCTACTATTCTTATCAAAGCCTCTAGAGGAATGGCTTTGGAAAGAGTGTTGGAATTACTTTAGTTATTTATTTCTTAGCATAAATTCTTTAAAAACTTTCCAGTAATCTTCATATCCTTCAGTGCTGTTCCATAAGGCTCTAGAACCATGAATGCCCGCTACTGTTGGCTTGTACTGATTCACATAAGTTGGATTTACATAACGCATCAGTTTTTCTACGGGCTCGCTTTCTCTTTGTGATGAGGTTACAAAAGTAGGTTTGTTCAATGGTTTTATAGTTTCTGTCAAGTTTATTCCGGTTAAATATTCCCCCGGGCTAAAAGCAGCAACAGCTTTAATTTTAT
>JAGQYU010000030.1:0-17653 GCA_020435885.1 Flavobacteriaceae bacterium | reverse complement strand
ATCATTTAGTTTTTTTGCAGTTTCTATGTATTCGCCTCGGCTAAAACCCGCTTGATGACATAATAAAACCGTGGGAGGAATATCTTTTAGAAAATAAGTATCGGCAGTTATAAGTACGGAATCTTTAGCATAGAAAGTAATGGTTTGAGCATTACTGCTAACAAAAGATGCGTCTTTTGATTTGTTTTGAGAATAGGAAAGAAGCGAATAACTTAAAGCTAAAAATAAAAAGAAATGGCGCATATTTTCTACTTTTTGTTGTTTCTAAAATAGAAAATATATATTGGTTAGGGAAGCGGTATATTAAATTTTAACAATTAATTATTGAAATTAGCATTATTGGGCAATTCAAACAATTCCAGTTCAAAGTAAGGTACGGCGGCCAATAAATGATCAAAAATATCAGCCATAATATATTCGTAGTTTGCCCAGCGTTTATCACTACTAAAAGCATAAACTTCCAAAGGAATTCCTTGAGATGTAGGTTGTAATTGCCTAATCATAATGGTCATATCTTTATTGATAGCCGAATGCTTGTTGATGTAGGTATCAATATACTTTCTAAAAACACCTATGTTTGTCAAATTTCTTCCGTTTATGGCAAGTCCTTTATCAATACTATTCTGTGTGTTATAAGCATCAATATCCTCCTGACGGGTATCTAAATAACTACTTATCAGTTGAATTTTTTTAAGTTTTTTGATATCCTCTTTAGATAAGAATTTGATGCTATTTTGTTTAATGATCAACGCCCTTTTAATTCGCCTTCCATCTGAAGTTACCATACCTCTCCAGTTTTTGAAAGAGTCTGATATCAAAGCATAGGTTGGTATGGTAGTTATAGTCTTATCAAAGTTTTGGACTTTTACTGTAGCAAGATTGATCTCTATCACATCACCATCAGCGCCGTATTTTTCAAAGGTTATCCAATCGCCAATGCGTACCATATCGTTCATAGATACCTGAATACTTGCCACAAAACCTAAAAGGGTATCTTTAAAGATGAGCAACATTACAGCAGAAGCTGCTCCTAATGTGGTAATGTATTTTATAAAAGGAATGCCTGTAATGATAGCAAAAGCAGATAAGATACCAATGCTCCACGCAACGATCATAAACACTTGAATATAGCTGTCTATAGGCTTATCTTTTAATCGTGGGAGGGTTTTGAAATAACTTTTAAGTGAATTTAAAAGGCTTCTAACAATCCAAAGTGTTAAAACAATAGCAAAAACTTCTGCTCCTTTTTCTAAAATATTCTCCAAGTATGGAAAATCAACAAAAATGGTTGGAATGATCTCAATAGCAACCAAAAGTGGAATGATGTGAGCAATATTTCTAGGTACTTTATTGCTTACCAAAAAATCATCAAAATGTGTTTTTGACCTTTCGGCAATTTGATTAAATATTTTGATGATAACTTTTCTAACAACAAAATCTATAATAAAGATGATGATAAGAGAAGTTATTAGAAGCGCTAGCATGTTTAGGTAAACGGCAGCAGTTTCGTTTAGCCCGGAAGAGATAAGTAGATCGTAAACTAAATGCTCTATTTTTTGCATCTATCGGATTTTTAACTTTGTTACATCCTTTCAGGAACATCGATTCCCAATAGGCTAAAGGCTGTTTTAATGATATCTCCAGTCTTTTTGGAAAGTTGTGTTCTAAAAAGTATTTCTTGCTGATTTTCAGAACCCAAAATCGGTACACTTTGATAAAAGGAGTTGTATTCTTTTACCAGATCGTAGGTGTAATTGGCAATTAATGCAGGGCTGTAATTAGCGGCAGCTAGTTGTACAATTTCGGGGAATAAAGTCAATTGTTTTACAACTGATTTTTCTTTTTCGTGTAGTGAATATTCTTCTGTTTTAGTATTCAAATCGAAGTCCGCTTTCCGTAAAATAGATTGTATTCTAGCGTAGGTATATTGTATAAAAGGCCCTGTATTTCCTTGAAAATCAATAGATTCTTTAGGATCAAAAAGAATGCGCTTTTTAGGGTCAACTTTAAGGATAAAATACTTTAAAGCACCTAGTCCAATGGTTTTATACAATTGCTCTTTTTCACTTTCAGTATAACCTTCCAGCTTGCCCAATTCTTCTGAAATTTCTCTGGCAGTATTGGTCATTTCAACAATAAGATCATCGGCATCTACCACAGTACCTTCTCTGGATTTCATCTTTCCGGAAGGAAGATCAACCATGCCATAACTAAGATGATACAAATGTTCAGCCCATTGAAAACCTAGTTTTTTAAGGATAAGGAAAAGCACTTTAAAATGATAATCCTGCTCATTACCAACGGTGTACACTAATCCGCCTACATCAGGGTGATCTTTAATACGCTGAATGGCCGTACCAATATCCTGAGTCATATAAACGGCTGTGCCATCAGCTCTAAGCACAATTTTTTCATCTAAACCTTCATCCGTTAGGTCTATCCATACAGAGCCATCTTCTTTTTTATCAAAAATACTTTTATCTTTTCCTTTAGCAAGTTCTTTTTCAACTACTTTTTTACCAAGTAAATAAGTATCACTTTCATAATATAAAAGATCAAAATCTACTCCTAAATTTTTATAGGTCACATCAAAACCATCATATACCCAACCATTCATTTTTTTCCATAGAGCAACTACTTCTGGGTCACCTGCTTCCCATTTACGGAGCATTTCTTGAGCTTCCAATAGTATTGGAGCTTGCTTTTTGGCCTGTTCTTCTGTCATACCTTTGGCAACCAGATCAATAATTTCTCTTTTATATTCTTGATCAAACTTTACATAATAATTCCCTACCAGTTTATCGCCTTTTAAGCCTGTACTTTCAGGTGTTTCTCCGTCGCCCCACCTTTGCCATGCCAACATACTTTTACAGATATGGATGCCACGGTCATTAATGATTTGTGTTTTATATACCTTTTTACCTGAAGCTTTTAAAATTTCAGCAACTGAATATCCCAACAGATTGTTTCTAATATGCCCTAAATGCAACGGTTTGTTAGTATTTGGCGATGAATATTCAACCATAATGGCTTTATCACCTTTGGTAGGCTGTACAAGCCCATACGAGGCATTGTTATAAATTTCATTGAATTGATTTAGGTAATAAACATCACTCAATACAAGGTTTAAAAAACCGCTTACTACATTAAAATTGCTTATTTCTTGTACATTTTTTTTGATGTAATTACCCAAATTGGTGGCAATTTCCACAGGATTTCCTTTAATCACCTTCAAAAAAGGAAAAACCACCACGGTTATATCACCCTCAAAATCTTTTCGAGTTGCTTGGAATTCAACAGAATCTATAGAAATAGTATAAATACTTTCAAATGCTTTTTGAATAGCTGATCTAAGTTTTTCCTGAATATTCATGCGTCTTAAAAATAGAGTGCAAAAATACTAAATATAAAAGGATTTATTACTTTTAAAGTATAAATAACCATTCATAAAGCCACTATGAAAACTGATAAGACCAAAGTAAAAAGAGCACCACAACGAGGACATTATGATAAAGAAACTATTTACAGCATTTTAGACAACGATTTTGTGTGCCAGATAGGTTTTGTATATGATGGTTATCCGGTGGTTATTCCTACAATTTATGGAAGAAAAGGTAACTATTTATATTTCCACGGAGCTAGTGTCAGCAGAATGTTGGTAACTATGGAAGAAGGAGTTCCAGTTTCGCTGAATGTTACCCGAACCGATGGCATAGTATTGGCACGTTCTGCTTTTCACCATTCGTTGAATTACCATTCTGTTACGGTTTTTGGTACTGCTGTTTTAGTTGAGGATGAGGAAGAACGATGGAATGCCTTGAAAGTTATTTCAGATCAGGTTTTAGCAGATCGTTGGGAGGAGGTAAGAGAGCCAAATGTGAAAGAAATGAAAGCTACTAAAGTATTGAAATTAGAAATAACAGAAGCTTCGGCAAAGATACGAACCGGCCCACCAAAAGATGATAAAGAAGATTACGATCTTGATATTTGGGCGGGTATTTTACCCATTGAAAAACAATTTGGAAAGCCAATTGCTGACCCTGAATTAAAACAGGGCTTGGAATTGCCTTATAGTGTTAAAAATGCAATAAAATAGTTATTGTAGAGTGTAAACTTTGTTCATTTTGGCGACTGTACAGTTCCAACCTAATATAGTTCTTATTTTAGTTTTAAGCGCTTGGCTTTGATGTGGTTCTCCATGGTTGATGAAAGTGAGTTGCGGCGGTTTTTCAAAATGTTGTAGCCAATCTATGAGCTCACTTTGGTCTGCATGCCCAGAAAAAGCATTGATTTTAAAAACTTCTGCTTTAATTTGATGATACTCTCCAAAGAATTTAATTTCAGTATCTCCGGCAAGCAAAGCTCTTCCACGTGTACCTTCAGCTTGGTATCCTACAATTAGAATACTGCTCTTTTCATCACCAATATATTTATTCAGATAGTGTAATACCCTACCACCTGTAATCATACCGCTTCCTGCCAACACAATTTTTGGATTATTATCATTCACTACAGCTTTGGAAAGTTCAATATCACTCACTAAATGAACTGTGCTAAGCATGCTCTTTATATCTTCTATAGTAAGTTTGTGATAATTGGAGAATTTTATATAGGTCTCTGTTGCATTGACTCCCATAGGGCTATCTAAATACACGGGAATACTAGGTAATCTATTTTCCCTTTTGAGGACGCTCAACAAATAAATAATTTCTTGTGCTCTCTCAACAGAAAACGTTGGAATGATGAGAACGCCTCCTTTTACTTTTGTCTTGTCAATATATTTAAGTAATTCATCTTTTATTGATACTTTTTCATGTAATCTATTGCCATAAGTAGATTCTATTACCAGATAATCTGCTTCTTTAATGAATGTAGGCGGAGGTAATAAAATAGGTTCTTTCCGGCCAAGATCACCTGAAAAAACAAAAGTTTTACCATCAATTTTTAGCAAAACAGTAGCACTTCCTAAAATATGCCCACTATTCACAAATTTGAATTGGATTTGCTCTTCAAAAGTGTACCACATATCCATATCAAAAGTTTCAAAATGCTGCATGGCAATAGCTGCATCTTTACTGGTGTATAATGGAGCTGCAGGTTTATGTTTGGTATATTCATGTCTGTTGGAGCGCTCGGCATCTTCTTCCTGAATTTTTCCACTATCAAGTAAGATAATTTCACTAAGGTCTTTGGTTGCCGATGTACAATATATTTTTCCTTTGTAGCCATTTTTTACCAGCAAAGGAATATACCCTGAATGATCTAAATGCGCATGGGTTAATAATATCAAATCAATTTCATTGGCTTCTAAAGGGAGTTTTTCCCAATTTATTTGCCGTAATTCTTTTAAACCCTGAAACAAGCCGCAATCAATCAATATTTTTTTATGATTGGCTTCTACCAATATCTTTGAACCGGTAACGGTTTCTGCTCCACCAAGAAAAGTAATTTTCATCAGAAGTTTTTACTATGTGAAAGTTACTAATAAACTTTTATTTTTTGAAGTGATTTTTTATAAAACCACCCAAATTCATCAACGTTTATACAGGTATATTTAAACCTGTTATTTTTTTGTTTGAAACTATTAAAAAAATGAGTACCTTGACAGAGAAATTAATCTATTTAATGACAATTATCAGGTACAAAAATCTTTTCAATACCTACCTTTATATCATAAATGTTGAACTTTAAAATTTTAGAAAGATGGACACACAGTTAATAAACAACTCGGAACTACATTTAGAGAATGTTGAGTGGAACAAAAAGTTAAAAATGTGGAGACAAGAGATAAGTTCTTTACAAGATAAATTAAGTGAAATAGTTAATACCAGTACTGAAAAGGAATTTTTAATAGAACTGGCCGAGTTGGAAAATAATTGTATCATCCATAAAGAAAAGATCAATCGATTGCAAGACCGTATAAAGACGGAAGACCTAGGATATTTAAGAAATATTGAAGAACATCATGAAATTGCAAGTGAAACAGATATCGAACTTCACAACCAAATAAAAGAAAGATTTGATACTGAGTTTGATATGTTTGCCGAGCTTAAGAAACACTTCGATACTTTCTTTACAAAATATAATATCAATTAAAAGACACTTTTTAAACTGTTTAAAGATTAGCAATTATTGAGAGATAATTGCTAATTTTATTTTATGAAGAAATATACTGTACAACAATCGCCTTTTGTAGTTCCAACTACTGATGGTAAGCTGATTGAAGAGCATTTTGGCAACGCTTCTGATAATAATTCTCAGATAAGTATTGCGCATATGATAGCACCACCAAAGTGGAATGAACCGTTTCAAACTCCAGAATTTGATGAATATACTTACATCATTAAAGGGAAAAAACAATTTATAATTGAGGGAGATGTTGTAGTATTAGAAGCAGGTCAATCCATTAAAATAGAAAAGCATGCAAGGGTACAGTATTCAAACCCTTTTGACGAACCATGTGAGTATATCTCAGTTTGTACACCTGCATTTTCAATTGATTTAGTAAATAGAGAAGAATGAATATACAACCATTTCATGTAGCCATACCTGTCCATAATTTGGAAGAGTGTAGGACGTTTTATAATGATGTTTTAGGATGCGAAGAAGGTAGAAGTAGTGACCTTTGGGTAGATTTTAACCTATTTGGGCATCAGGTAGTTATACATTATAAACCTAAATCTGAAGGGGAGTTGCATACCAATCCTGTTGATGGTAAAAATGTGCCTGTGCCACATTATGGAGTGGTGTTAGAATGGAATACTTTTCACGAATTTGCTGAAAAGTTAAAAGCAAAAAACATCAATTTTGTTATTGAACCTTACATTAGATTTGAAGGTCAGGTAGGGGAGCAGGCTACCATGTTTTTTCTTGACCCTGCCGGTAATGCATTGGAATTCAAAGCATTCAAAGATATTGGGCAGTTATTTGCCAAATAACAGGTTAAATTTTTATTAAATCACTTTAAAAACTTTACAAAGCCTTCTTAAATGTGTAACTTTAAAGTGAATTTGATTAAAGTTTTCTTTTGTGAAAAGATTTTTAGGCATACTTTTTTTTATAATCTTAACCATTCCGTTAAGGGCACAAGAATTTTCCGGCAACGGAAATGATATTAGTATCATTTTAACGAATATCAAAGCTTTTTCGAAAGCGTATATGGATGCTGATTATGATACGATGATGTCGCTTTATGCGGAGAATGCTAAAATATTTCCACCGGGAACATCAATCATTTCAGAGATAGACAATATCAGACAGCGTTGGATTTTGCCAAAAGGCGTAAAGGTTGTGTACCATAATGTAATTCCAAAGGAAATTACCGTTCTTGAAGATACAGCCTACGATTATGGAGTTTATGAAGGCTCATCAACAGATAAAGACAACAATATTACCGAATGGAAAGGTAAATACGTTATCGTTTGGAAGAAGATCAACAATGAATGGAGAATCTATCTCGATATCTGGAACAGAATACAAGAGCAGAACTGATTATTTGTTCTGACAGGCCTGTAACGTGTTTTTCAATAACATAGCAATGGTCATAGGGCCCACCCCTCCTGGAACAGGCGTAATATAACTTGCTTTTTTGCTTACCGTTTCAAAATCAACATCACCGGCAATACGATAACCTCTTTTTTTGGTAGTATCATCAACACGGGTTATCCCTACATCAATAATTACAGTACCTTCTTTTACTATATCTCCTTTTAAGAATTCAGGGATTCCCAATGCAGCCACAATAATATCCGCTTGAAGCGTAAGTTCTTTTAAGTTCTTAGTTCTACTATGGGCAACGGTTACAGTTGCATCTCCGGCCTTGCGTTTTTGACTCATTAAAATACTCATGGGGCGACCTACAATATTGCTACGGCCAATTACAACCACATGTTTACCGGAAGTTTCTACATTATAGCGTTCCAAGAGTTCCATAATGCCATAAGGCGTTGCAGAGATAAAAGTAGGTAAGTTTAGGGTTAATTTTCCAACGTTTACCGGATGGAATCCATCTACATCTTTATCTGGATGCACAGCCATAATTACTTTTTGTTCATCAATATGCTTTGGTAAGGGAAGTTGTACTATAAATCCGTCAATATCAATATCATTATTGAGTTTACTAATTTCTTGTAGCAGTTTTTCTTCACTGGTCTCTTCAGGGAGTTCAATTAACGTAGAGTTGAAACCAACCAACTCACATGCTTTTACTTTGCTACTTACATAGGTCATACTGGCACCATCTGTACCCACCAAAACAGCGGCTAAATGAGGTACTTTTTTGCCTTGTGCTTTAAGTTGTTTTACGGCTTCAGCTATTTCGTTTTTTAAATCTGTTGATGTCTTTTTTCCGTCAAGTATAACCATTGTGCTATTGTTTAATTTATATATAAAAAAAGGCAAACTACACTAGCTTACCTTTATAATTTATCTTCCCATTCCTTTCATCATCTGCATCATACGTTTGCCACCGCCACCTTGCATCATTTTCATCATTTTACTCATTTGATCAAACTGCTTCATCAGTTGATTTACTTCCTGAACCGAAGTGCCTGATCCCTTAGCAATACGTTTTTTTCGACTGGCATCGATCAAAGATGGTTGACTGCGCTCAGTAGGGGTCATAGAATGGATAATGGCTTCTATTCCTTTAAAAGCGTCATCGTCAATATCAATATCTTTCATTGTCTTGCCAACGCCGGGTATCATACCTACAAGGTCTTTCATATTACCCATTTTCTTTATTTGCTGAATTTGCTTCAGAAAATCATCAAAGCCAAACTGATTTTTAGCTATTTTCTTTTGAAGCTTACGAGCTTCTTCTTCATCAAATTGTTCTTGAGCACGTTCTACTAGCGAAACCACATCACCCATGCCCAAAATTCTGTCAGCCATACGATCAGGGTGGAAAACATCAATAGCTTCCATCTTTTCGCCTGTACCGATAAATTTAATAGGTTTGTTTACCACTGATTTGATAGAAAGTGCCGCACCACCACGGGTATCACCATCTAATTTGGTTAGCACAACTCCGTCAAAATTTAATACATCGTTAAAAGCCTTGGCAGTATTTACAGCATCCTGACCCGTCATAGAATCTACCACAAACAATGTTTCTTGTGGATTGACGGCTTTATGGATGTTAGAGATCTCGGTCATCATTTGCTCATCGATAGCTAAACGACCTGCGGTATCTATAATAACCACATTTTTGCCATTTGCTTTAGCATGTTTTATAGCATTCTGAGCAATAGCAACAGGGTTTTTGTTTTCTTCCTCGGCATATACTTCTACACCAATTTGCTCTCCAACCACTTTTAATTGATTGATAGCGGCTGGCCTGTACACATCGCAACCAACCAACAATACCTGTTTTGTCTTTTTTGTTTTTAGATAGTTTGCCAGCTTACCCGAAAAAGTTGTTTTACCGGAACCTTGCAAACCGGACATTAAAATGATTGTAGGCGAGCCTCCTAGATTGATACCAACCATTTCACCACCCATCAGTTCAGTTAGTTCATCCTTAACGATCTTTACCATTAACTGCCCCGGGTTTAACGTAGTCAATACGTTCTGGCCAATGGCTTTTTCTTTAACGGTATTGGTAAAATCTTTGGCTATTTTAAAGTTAACGTCGGCATCGAGTAGTGCTCTTCGTACTTCTTTCAGCGTTTCGGCAACGTTTATTTCGGTAATTTTTCCATGTCCTTTCAATACATGAAAGGCCTTGTCTAATTTATCACTTAAGTTATTGAACATGTGCTTACGTCATTTTTTGTAAGTTGCAAAATTACTAAGAATTTTTGAGTTTACAGAACGCTTATTTCAGATACTTTAAGGATGTTTTATGATAAAAATCATGGCAATTACACAGTTGTTTTTCGAAATTTGATATAGAAGTAATCTTTAAATTGTTTGACCATGACTGCACTTAGAATACGCCCCAATAACGATTTTATACATACTGCTAATTGGAAAGAAATATACATGCTTACCAAACATTGGCAATCTGATGTTGAGTTTTTTGCTTATGAAATTAAGTTTTTGTTGAACTTAACCAATAAATATTTTATTTGGCTAACGGATGATCAAAATATTGAAACAGTTGCAAGGGTACAAAAAGATTTAAAACAACTCAGTAAAGAACAAAAAGAATTGGTAGATAATTTAAAAACGCATCTGAACCACATTACTGCATTGTTGGAGAATGCTTTTATTTATGATGAACATACCTTTAAGGATGAACATATTGCTTTAGAAAATAAACTGACTGATTTTACTAAAACCTTTAAAGAAGTTAAGAAGCAGGTTTTTACCTGTACGGAAGAAGTATTAAACAGTGAAAACCATAGTATTTAGGGGTCGCTTAATGGTTTGTGTAAATTGTGCGCATGGATTTCAACGTCCCAAACTTTTCAATTAGGTATTGTTCAATTCTAAAAATCTTTTACTCAAATAGATAGACCATAAAGACCAGCCTAGATATAGAAACCGTTGCTTTAATCCAAAATATTCATCCAAAAAATTTGGTACAAAAATTAGAAGACCAAGAATCATAATTGTGAAACTAATTATTGCAACTATTCTAATTTTTAATGAATGTTCTTTTTTTCTCCATAATATAAGGGCTAATAAAGGTGATAACATTAAAAGAGGGAAAGGCATTCCTACAATTCCGTGTAATCTTAGAGGCATTGGAAATATTGCTGGCCCAGCTATAAAAGAATAAAACAAAAGAAATAGTATTGGAGTTGGACTTAATTGTAGTTTTTTAGAATACTTCCACATACCTATTACAAAAAATACATTCAAAAAAGCACTTAAAACTAATCCTAAAGTAAAAATATTTTGAGTTCTTGTACCAAGTGCGCCCAATTCACTTACTAAATTTGTGAAATGGTTATAATTTTCAATTATTAATCCACAGATAATTGTCGTGCTCCAAAATATTAATGGAATGATAAACCCTAAATAGATTAAATACTTATTTTTTAACATTTTATCCTTTGCTAAAAATTTGTTTTAATGTTAAGGAGATAGCCTTGTTTTAGTGACTTAAATTTACTGACAAATTTAACATATCAAAAAGTAAAGACAGCGTAAAATTGAAATGTTTACTAAAAAATAAGTATAATTACTATAACTTTTTTAAATCAAATAAGTCTTTCCTTCTGTCTTTCAAGTTTCTAACACTTCCAAATTGATTTAACTCACGTAGTAAATCTATATCTACATCGGCAATTAAGATCATTTCAGTATTAGGGGTGGCTTCTGCTTTTATACCATTAGTTGGGAAAGCAAAATCGCAGGGTGTAAATACCATAGATTGTGCAAATTGAATATCCATGTTGTGTACATTTGGCAAGTTACCAACACTACCTGCAATGGCTACATAACATTCATTTTCAATGGCTCTGGCTTGTGCACAATTTCGTACTCTTGAGTATCCGTTTTGAGTATCGGTTAAGAATGGAACAAACAATATGTCCATACCTTCGTCGGCAAGTAATCTGCTTAATTCCGGAAACTCAGAGTCGTAACAAATCAATACACCAATTTTACCACAATCAGTATCAAATGCTTTTAGTGTTTTGCCCCCTTGCATGCCCCATACTTTTGTTTCATCAGGTGTTACATGAAGTTTTTCATAGCGGTCTATAGTACCGTCTCTTCTACATAAGTAGCCAACATTATAGAGGTTATTATCTACAATTTCTGGCATACTTCCTGTAATGATGTTAATGTTATACGATATTGAAAATTCAGAGAATTTTTGAACTATTTTTTCTGTATGTTTGGCCAATTCTCTAATAGCCTCAGCTTCTGTAAGGTGGTTATTTTCAGCCATTAAAGGCGCATTAAAAAACTCAGGAAACAAAGCAAAATCTGATCGATATCCTGATACGGCATCAATAAAATACTCTGCATGTTGAATTAATTGATCAAAATCTTCATAAGGTCTCATTTGCCATTGAACCAGCCCTAAGCGTACTACTTTCTTTTTAGTAGCCGCTTTTTTTGAAGGTTTTTCGTAATAAATATTGTCCCATTCTAATAGAACGGCAAATTCATTTGAAGCTTCATCTCCTTCCAAATAGCCCTTTAAGATTTTTGTAGGATGGAAATCATTTGAAATCTGAAAATTAAGTACAGGGTCGTGTATTTCCTTTTTTCTAACCTTATCAATATATTCTTTTGGTGTAAGCTTATCAGCATATTTATGGTAGTTGGGAATTCTGCCTCCAAAAGCAATACCTTTTAAATTCAGTTTTTCGCAGAGTTCTTTACGGTAGTCATAGAGTCTTCTTCCTAAACGCAACCCTCTGAATTCATGTTTTATAAATATATCTATACCGTACAGAACATCTCCGTTATCATCATGGCTTTCAAAAGTATAGTTTTTTGTAATATTTTTATAGGTATGATCATCAGCAAATTCATCATAATTTACAATAATGGATAGTGCACATCCGGCAATTTGCCCATTAATTTTTATAACTACTTGTCCTTCTTGAAATTTACTGATTAAACTTTGAATTTGATGTTCTCTCCAATAGGCATCCGGCATAGTTCTGTAAGCAGAAATCATTGCTTTTTTAAGTTCTTGGTAATCATCTAAACTTAAATAACTTAATTCAATATTTTCAATTTCACTTGCTTTCATTAGGATGGCTTTTTTGTAATATAATAAAAATTGGAGAATTATTTCTTAAACATAAAATATACTGCAAATATTAGAAATATAAAGGCAATAATATGATTTAATCTTATTGTTTCTTGTTTAAATGCAATTAGCGTAAAAATTGTAAAAACTGTTAATGTTATAACTTCTTGAATTACTTTTAGTTGTAGTAAAGAAAAAGGCCCTCCGTTTTCTTTAAAACCTATTCTATTAGCCGGTACTTGGAAGAAATATTCAAACAGGGCAATACCCCAACTTATAAGTACTACTGATACCAACCCTAATTTGCTAAACCATTTCCATTCAGCAAATTTTAAATGGCCATACCATGCTAAGGTCATAAATGAGTTGGAAAGAATTAAAAGCAGAATAGTTAGTATTCCTTTCATATGGATAAACTTAAAACAACACAAAAGTAATTTTTGAAAATAGCGCTGTTTATAGAGTTTAAAGGAACTTATAAACTAATTATTAACTTTTATCGGTAAAATGCCCACGGTGTTTGGCTTGGCCAAACTTTTCTTTATTGTAGGCATCCGACTGGTTTTTTGGGATAGAAAGACTTTTCCAGTCATTCCCTTTAATTAATTTGCCAATATAAACCAATTGTCCTACATGGTAAGCATAGTGGCATAGTTGCCTGTTTATAGCCTCAGTAATCGTATGCCCTTGGTTGCGTATGTACACTATTTTTTTAAGGTCTTGTATTTGCAAAGGTTTTATAGCATTAAAAAGGCACTGCCATCCTTTTTGCCAAGCTTCTATCATTTCAATTTTATTGGCATAAGAGCCTTCAAATTCGGCATCACGTTGGCGCCATTCTTTTTCACCATCTTCGGTTAAAAAATTTGTCCATCTAGAAAGCATATTGCCAACCATATGTTTCACTACAATGGCTATACTATTACTATCTTCATTGTACTGCCAATGGAGGTGTTCGTCCGTAAGTTGTTCAAAAGTCTTTTCGCCTAAGCTTTTATAATATTCAAACTGTTTGATAGCACTTTCCAGATAGTTGGTCATATTGTTGCTATTTATTGTTTCTTTTCACCTTCTTTTACAAAACGTATAGAACTGGTATTAACACAGTAGCGTTTGCCGGTAGTTTCTATGGGGCCATCGTCAAAAATATGCCCTAAATGACCATCGCATTTTGTACAGGTTATTTCAGTACGTATCATTCCATGGCTGTAATCTTTTGTAAATTCAATTGCCCCTTTAATAGCATCATCAAAAGAAGGCCATCCGCAATGTGATTCATATTTACTGCCAGATTCAAACAACTGTGCTCCACAACCGGCACACACATAAGTGCCTTTTTCAAAGAGGTTGGTATAACCATCATTTCCGGGTCTGTCTGTGCCTTTTTGTCTTAGAACATAGTATTGTTGTGGCGTTAGTATTTTTTGCCATTCTTCTTCGGTTTTTATAATTTTTTCTTTAGAATTGTCCATTTGTTTTTGTTTAATGTTGCTGTCTTTTTCTTGTGCAGTGCCTGTGCAACTTATCAATAAAGTAAAAAGCACTGCGGATATGAATGATGTAAGTTTCATGGTTATTCCTTTAAAAAATCAATAATAGTATTGATAACTTTATGATCTCTTAAAATCCTACGATGTCCCAGACCATTGGTTACCAATAAGTGTCCTTTTTGTAAGTTTTGTCGTATTTTAAAGGCGCTACTTACATCTACATCATAATCTTTTGTATCATGCACAACAAATGTTGGAATTGAAACTTTTTTTGCTGTCTCTGAAGATGATACTGAGTTTATATCCGTTTTAAAAAGGTTGCGGATATTATGTTCCATCTTATCAGCAACCTTAGGTTTTAATTGCAGTTTTTTTACAAAATCATCAATAATACTTCTAATGGAACTTTCAATGCCAATAACAACTAATTTTTTTAGAAATGGTTTTTTGGCTTCGGCTGCCATCAATGCGATACCTCCAAATGAATGTCCAATAGCAGCATCAAAAGGGCCATATTTTTCATTGATGTGATTGATGGTAGTAACGTATTCGGGTAAATTAGTGGTAGTTCCGCTTGACTGCCCGTGTGCCGGTGCATCAAAACTGATGATCATCATACCATTTTCTAATAATTTATCGGCAATTTCATAAAGTTGCGTGCCTCTTCCGGCCCAGCCGTGTGTTAACAGTACTTTAGTTTTAGAATAACCGTACGAATACACCATTACATCTTTACCAATTTCAGGAACGGATATCAGTTCATTTTTGGCACTTTTTTGCATCATTTCTTCCCTTTCGGGAGTTTTGAACTGAGGTGGTGTTCTAAATATCTTCATGGCAAAGTTAGTAGCCAACGAACTGGAGAAGAACTGTATGAATTTTCCGGTTTTTATTAATTTGGAAGGTATTTCAAAAACCTCTTTTTTTGGTACGGATATTGAATTATCTTTCATGAAGACGAATTTAATCAAAATTTGTATATTTACTTTAAAACTCAAAAATTTTAAAAACATGATGAAAAGATTAGTTTCTTTAGTGGTAGTATTTATTTTAGTTGCGTGTAGTACAGTGCCCATTACAGGAAGAAAACAATTAAGTTTAGTAAGCGATTCTCAATTGTACCCCATGGCATTTCAGCAATATGAAGGCTTTTTGAACGAGAGTAAGATTTCTACTAATGCTAGTATGACCAAACAGATAAAAGATGTGGGCAAACGGATTTCGGCGGCTGTTGATAAATATTTACGTGCCAATGGCATGCCTGATAAAGCAGATGCTTACCGTTGGGAGTTCAATTTGATTGAAGATAAAACTGTAAACGCATGGTGTATGCCGGGTGGTAAAGTGGTTTTTTATACCGGAATTATGCCGATAGCAGCCAATGAAGATGGGGTTGCAGCGATTATGGGGCATGAAATAGCACATGCTTTTGCTCGCCATGGTGCTGAACGTATGTCAACTGGGATGTTGCAACAAGCAGGTGGTTTGGCAGTAGCGTTGTCTACTACTAACAAAACCCCTGAACAACGAAATATGTGGATGACAGCTTATGGCGTAGCTTCACAAGTAGGAGTGATGTTACCTTTCAGCAGATCACATGAGACAGAGGCCGATAAGCTTGGTGTAGTGTTTATGATTATGGCGGGTTATAACCCTGAAGAAGCTGTTAATGTTTGGGTGAGAATGAGCCAACGTGAAAGTGCAGGAAGTGCTCCTCCGGAGTTTTTAAGTACACACCCATCAAATCAAACAAGGATAAAAACATTAAGAGATTGGATACCCGAAGCTAAGGTAATTGCCAAGAAGATCAATGCACAGACTATGTCCAATTAATTAAAAAATAAATTAGTACATTGTGAGCCGTTCTTAACTAAAGAGCGGCTTTTAATTTGTATATGTTACAACGAGGAGATAAAAAACTAATCAACGCTTGGGCCTTTTATGATTGGGCTAATTCCGTATATTCACTGGCAATCTCAACAGCTATTTTTCCTTTGTATTATGGCGAGGTTACAAAAGATAAAGTAGTTTCCTTTTTGTGGACAGAGTGGGAGCACCCTGATTCTTTATATAGCTATGCCTTGTCATTTTCCTTTTTAATAGTGGCAATTATATCGCCCATATTGTCGGGTATTGCAGATTATACAGGTAATAAACTAAAGTTTTTAAAGGTATTTTGCCTTTTAGGGTCACTATCAGTAATGGCATTGTATTTTTTTGATTCTTATGAAAATACATGGATAGGTATTGTTTTTTCTATATTGGCTAGTATTGGTTTTTGGGGCAGTTTGGTTTTCTATAATGCGTACCTCCCAGAAGTGGCTCATCCTGAGCAACAGGATGCTGTTAGTGCAAAAGGTTTCATTTATGGATATTTCGGTTCAGTTTTACTATTGATCGTAAACTTGATAATGATTATGAAACCTGAATTATTAGGTATTACAGCAGGGATGGCTTCGAGGATTTCTTTTATAATGATCGGTTTGTGGTGGATAGGTTTTGCACAGATTACCTTTAGACGATTACCAAATAATGTTTATAACCGTAAACCGGGGAAAGATTACATCTGGAAAGGTTTGAGAGAGTTGAAAATAGTTGCAAAGGAATTAAATGATTATCCACAATTAAAAATGTTTTTGATCTCCTTTTTTTTGTTGAGCGTAGGTGTACAGACCATTATTTTAATGGCGGCCATATTTGGGTCTAATGAATTAGGCCTACCTTCAAGTAGTTTGATAGTCACTATTATTTTAGTGCAGATAGTAGCCATTTTTGGTGCCGCTATTTTTTCGAGGATATCTAGAGCATTTGGAAATATCAAAGCATTGAAAATCACTTTAGCTATATGGACAGTAGTTTGTTTTTTAGCATTTTTACTTGATAAAAATCAAGAAAATGTAGACATCTATTTCTATGGTTTAGGAGGATTGTTAGGGCTTGTTCAAGGAGCTATTCAATCACTCACACGTTCAACGTATTCGAAATTATTGCCAGAAACCCAAGACCATGCTACCTATTTTAGTTTTTATGATGTAACCGAAAAAATAGCGATTGTGCTGGGTACCTTTGTTTTTGGCTTTTTAATCGCCATAACAAATTCTATGCAATGGAGTGTTTTATTTTTAGCAATTTTCTTTTTGGCTTCTTTTATAGTGCTTAGCTTTGTAAAAAAGACCAAATATGTCTCTTAAACATTATGATCACATCATAGTTGGAGGTGGTATTGTTGGTTTAGCTACCGCCTACAAATTACAACTCAAATTTCCTGATAAAAATATTGCTATTTTAGAGAAAGAAGATAGCATTGGTAAGCATCAAACGGGAAGGAACTCAGGAGTAATGCATTCCGGAATTTACTACAAACCAGGCTCATACAAAGCTAAAAATTGTAAAAATGGACATATGCAATTGGTGAATTTTGCCAAAGAATATAATGTACCACATGATGTTTGCGGAAAGGTTATTGTGGCAACAACAGAAGAAGAACTCCCCGTGCTAGAAA
>JAGQYU010000214.1 GCA_020435885.1 Flavobacteriaceae bacterium | reverse complement strand
GTATCGTACAATTCATTATGGATTCTTGTATGATCAATATTTTTTTCTAGCAGATTAGCTACAATTCTATGAGTATCTCCCGTTGTGGATTGATACTTAAAAGAGCCCGTATCTGTTACAATTCCGGTATATAAACAAGTAGCAATATTTTTATCGATCTTGTTAAGATCATCTAATTTTTCAATAAAATGATACATCATTTGGCTTGTTGAACTTGCCAAAACATCAGAGTACATATAGGTAGCATAATCCTCTGGTTGCTTATGATGATCTATCATTATAAAAGTTGCTGTAGATTCTTTTAAAACTCCTTCCATTGCATCTCCAACTCTATGTAATGCATTGAAATCTAACGTAAAAATTACTTCAGCCTCTTTTATAATTCCTGTTGCTTTTTTTGTTTGACTTTCAAATACAACTATATTATCCTCAGCTGGTAACCACTTTAAAAATTCAGGGCAATCATTAGGTGATATTACTGTAACCGAATGATCATACTTTTTTAAATAGTGATACAATGCCAAACTTGATCCATAAGCATCTCCATCAGGATTTCTATGTGAAACGATGACTATTTTTTTAGGGGAAGATAACAGCTCTTTAATATTTGCTATATCGTGTGTATTCATTGAGTGCGAATATACAATAATTTAACTTTTAGTATTAAGTAAATGCGTACTTTTAAAAATTAAAACCACAAGCATGAGGCTATTTTTACTAATTTCCGTTACACTTCTTCTAACTTCTTGTAAACCTGATAAAAAAGAGACGAAACAATCCGAAAAACAAAATAATCCATATGATTTTGTGATTGCTTTTGGTTCTTGTAACAATCAAAATCTGCCGAATCCTTTTTGGAATGAAATACTTCAAAATAATCCTAATATTTGGATTTGGGGTGGTGATATTATCTATGCCGATACAGATAATATGAAGTTAATGAAAAGTTACTATGATCAGGTAAAAAACGATAGTGTATACTCAAAGTTTTCAAAAAAAGCAGAGCTCTTAGGCACATGGGATGATCATGATTACGGCTTGAATGACGGCGGAGAAGAATACACAAAAAAAGATAGTGCGCAACAACTGTTTTTAGATTTCTTTGATGTTTCTAAAAATGATATTAGAAGAACCCGAAAAGGAGTTTATAATTCTAAAACGTATACTATAAATAATAAAACCATAAAAGTTATAGTGTTAGATACACGTTATTTCAGAACGCCACTTAGTAAAGACCCTACAGGAGAAAAAAGATATATTCCGGATACTACATCTTCCGGAACCATGCTTGGCGAAGAACAATGGGAGTGGCTTGAAAATGAGTTAAAAAACACTACTTCAGATTTTAATATTATCATGAGTAGTGTTCAATTCCTCTCTTATGAACATGGTTTTGAAAGCTGGGGCAATATGCCTCATGAGGTTAAAAAACTAAAAAATCTTATCGTAAATTCTAAAGCAAAAGGTGTTATTTTATTATCAGGGGACAGGCATATTTCTGAAATTTCATCTGTAAAAATTGATAGTTTGTCTTATCCTTTAATCGATTTCACATCAAGTGGATTGACTCACTCTTATACCTCATATTCTTTTGAGCCAAACCAATATAGAATTACTGATGTAATTAATGATAAAAGCTATGGATTATTAAATTTTGATCTTAATAATAATAAAGTTGTGATGGAAATAAGAGGTGCAAATAACAAGGTTTTGGCAACATACACACAACAGTATTAATAAGCAAATTGGCTTTGCCATTTGATAAAAACCTCTATTTTTGCATCAAATTTTAAGAAATCTTGATAAAATGATTACGAATAGAACTTTTACAATGCTCAAACCTGATTCAGTAGAAAAAGGCAATATTGGAGCTATTTTAGAAAAAATTAATGCTGCAGGTTTTAAAATTGTAGCAATGAAATTGACTCAAATGACACGCAGAGATGCAGAAACTTTCTATGCAATTCATAAAGAAAGACCTTTTTTTGGTGAATTGGTTGAATATATGACTCGTGGCCCTATAGTTGCTGCTGTGTTGGAGAAAGAGAATGCAGTGGAAGATTTCAGAGCATTAATTGGTGCTACTAATCCGGAAGAAGCTGCTGAAGGAACTATTAGAAAGTTATATGCTACTTCTATCAGTGAAAATGCTGTACATGGCTCTGATAGCGATGAAAATGCTTCTATAGAAAGTGCTTTCCACTTTTCAGGTAGAGATACGTTTTAAATTACACTTTTACGATACTAAAAAAGCCTCGAAAATTTCGAGGCTTTTTATTTTTAAGTCGCTTTACTATTTTTAGTATCTGATTGCTTTTTTGCTAACCTCAGATCCATTTTCAAAGGTTGCATTGAGAATCAATACAGTTCCTTTTCTAATATTTTGAGTAGTAATGTTATACTCTGTATCATTAGGTTTTTTGTCTATCAATAACCTTCCTGTAAGGTCATATACTTTCAATTTAGTAATTACGTTGTTAGACCTAACGCTAAGTACATTTTCTTCATTTACTACAATAAAATTATTGTCTGCTATGGATAGGTCATCAACATCAAGTGTTGCTTTAGTAAACTGAAGTGTAAATCTGTTCTCAAAATTACCCGAACCCGTAGTAGAGAACTCATAAGCACCTTGATTCAAATCGTGTACAATGCCTAATTCATTATCAACTAAATAAATATCAGAACTGCTCAAAGCTCCTTCTTTATTTGCAATGCTAATTGTGTAAGCCATTGCATCAGGAATATAGGTATCAAAACCTAAGGTTACTTTTTTGTCTAAGACGAAACTTCCTAGTCCTTGGATTGCGTATTTATTACCCTCAATTTTTGAATAAAAACTAATCCATGCTCCACTTAGTCTAGTGCCATCATAGCCTCTATCAACACCGTCGGTAGCTTCATCAAAGAAGCCAACAAGAAGTTGGTTGAATGCGCCACCAGTTTTACTTTCTAAATTAAGCCATATTCTATCTCTTTCGGCAGTGGCAGCTTTCTTCTTAGTTTCAGTTTCCCTAAAGAATTGATCATTTTGACCGGGAAGTATCATAATATTATTAAACCATACATTATCTGCACTAGAAGCTCTTACAAAAAATCCTTGACCAGAACCAATATTATTAGTTGGCACAGTTCCTCCAGAACCTGCAGCTGTTCCACCAGATAAATTATAGGTAGCGTAGTCATCTCCTAAAAAGTCTCCAGAAGTTCCACCTGAGATTGCAGTATTATGTGTCCAAAGCCATATGGTACCATCCATCGCGGTATTATTAAAGGCCCCATCTGAAAATGTAATAAAATCATCAATATTTATAGCTGCAGGGTAAGGATTACCAATCAAGTTAAAATCAGTATCCGGATTACCATCATCGTTTACTCCTAGCCCTATTGAGATTAGACCACTGTTAGGAGCTCCAGTAAAAGATACTGTATGTATACCTCCATCGGGAGTAGAAGAAGGAGCTTCTGCAATGTAACCTCTAGCCTTAGTCATAGTTCCAGATGCAGGATCCCAAAAACCATAACCGTCTCCATTTTGCGGTTTTCTCCATTCAAAAATACGGTTAGGATCAACTCCTGCAAATGCACTTGCGAGAGTTGTATTTACAGGTGCAGACCAATACGTAAAATCTCTGAAATTATTTAATGTAGTTGAATTTTCAATTTTAGTAATACTACCAGAAATATTAGTAAATTCATCAGTTACTAAAGATTCAGTATCTCCAATTGTAAAATTACCATTAACTGAAAGATCATTTAACACATAAACATAATTATTAGTACTTCCATTTAAATTAAGATTTCCACTTGCACTAACAATTAAATTACACGTTTCAAACGTACCATGACCAGCACTATATGTACCATTTATAACTGCTACTTTAGTAATATCTGGTACTCCGTTATCCCAAGAAGTTGTCCAACTGGTTGGTCCAACAGATTGTGTACCCAATGCCATATTAGTTGCAGGGTCTGCATTATTTACATCATCTAAGGAAACCTCTATATAATCATTAACAATTACAGTTGCTCCACTAACAGTAGCATCAAAAGTTAAACTAGGTTGTTCAGTAGTACCGCAGCCTTTTATAAACGCCTTATTTGCACCCCATATTGGAGGAGAACCAGAACGAACTACACCAACAATATCTATTCTTTTAGAATAACAATCGGCAGCATTTGAAGTTGATATTAAAATAACATCATTACCATCAAATGTACAGACACTTGTGGGAACAACAGTAGCACTACCTAAATTACCAGCTAAAGGTAAAGAAGTAGAAGCATTTCTAAATAAAATTACATCTCCTGGAGCCATAGTACCTATTGCAATACTTTCATTAGGTGGATTAGTAGATATAACATTTGTACTTGTATTGATACCCGAATACATAGCCAAGTAATATTGGCCAGAAGATACTGTTTGTTGAGATATATTCTTAACCTCTATCCATTTATTATTGCCAGCACCTTCATAATATTGTGTAATTAATAAAGGTGCAAATTCGTTAGTATCTATAGCTTCTCCAAAAACATTAAAAGTATAAGGATTTTCATCAGCGTCATCATTTGCTATCGATACAGTAGCTGTTCTAATACCTAATACTGAACCTGTTGGATTAAAGGTAATCTCAAAAGTTGTGCTTGATGAAGCTGCGATTGGTGATGATGGTACGGCAGTTACCACAAAATCAGCTGAATCTACACCTGAAATAATAATATATGGACTTGGATCGGTAAGTGTTAAATCTCCTGTACCATTGTTTTCAATAGTAAATGTAAAAGGTATACTACCTGAAGTTATATCAGCCTGACCAAAATCAACAGAACCTCCATTTGCTAAAGGAGCATTTGTATTATCTAACAAATTCATTTCTGGTTCTGGAATTATATTAGTTCCTTCACCCTGAATTGAAAAAACATAATTAGCTTCATCAGCATCATCACTTTGAACTAATACATTTGCTGAAATTATACCTATTGAACTCGGATCAAATGTAATATCAAACGTTGTGGTTGAAAAAGCTGGTATAGGCGTTGTTGGAAAATTAGTCACCGTAAAATCACCACTACCTCCAGATATTTGCACTAGAGGTGTTCCTGTTAACGTTAAAGGTGCTCCCCCAGTGTTTGTTATGGTAAATGTATGGGTAACTGACCCTGCAGTAACATCAACTGGTCCAAAATCTGTATCATCAGTAACAGAAGGAGAAAAATCTAAATTAGCAATTGAATTACCATTACCTAAAATATCTATTTCAGGAGTTGCAATAGTTCCTTCTCCAGCAATCGAAAAAAGGTAATTACTTTCATCTCCATCATTATTTTGAATCAATATATTAGCTGATATAGCTCCTGTGGAACTCGGATCAAATGTAATATCAAATGTAGTTGTTGATAATGGCGCTACGGGCGTAGTTGGGAAATTGCTTACTATAAAATCTCCACTACCACCAGATATAAGCACTAAAGGTGTTCCTGTAAGGTTTAACGGAGCAGTACCAGTATTTGCAATCGTAAATGTATGGGTTACAGAGCCAGCAGCAACATCTACTTGTCCAAAATCAGTATTATCAACAGTTGAAGGCGTTAAATCAAAATTAACAATAGAAACTCCATTACCTATAATATCAATTTCCGGAGCTAGTGCAGGAGTTGTTGCTGTACCTTGAATATTAAAGGTGTGGGTCTCAAAGCCTCCATTTACATCAATACTTACTATAGCATTTTTGGGTCCAGCCGGAGCGTTAGGATCAAAAGTTACATCAAATGTTGCTGATTGTCCTCCAAACAAAAGTGGATTACTAATATTTGTTTTACTAAAGTCACTTGGATTTGAGCCAGCAATATTATCTAATCCAACAAGTATAAAATTTAAAGGATTAGGATCTGTATTGGTCACTGTAAACGTATGTGTTACGGAACTACCACCTAGAACTACAGTACCAAAATCTGTATCATCTGTAGTTGTTGGTGTATTAGAACCATCTCCGGGAATAACATTTCCTAAACCGGTGATTTGAACACTTTGTGCCTCGGCTACTCCAAAAGCAAAAACAACAAGGATTAATGTATAAAGTATTTTTCTCATCATAATTAGTAGTTAGCGACTTAACAATTTTTTTCTTAATTTAGCAAATATACAAATAATCTACTTACTCAAAGCAACTTTATCCTATTTATTAGCGGCTTTTGAAGTTTTTCATTCATCAGATTAATTATCTTTTCCTTACCATAACTTAACTCCTCTCTAAGCACTGAAGAACTCAATCTTACCGTAAGTTGTCCATTTTTAAACAGTATTTCTTTGGTATATGTATAAACTCCTTTTCCCATAACGGCTAACCAAGCATCATCAATAGCAATTTCGTCTAAGCCTTTTTCAAGATTAGTATCATGGATAAGATGCTCTAAAACATCCTTTATCGATTCAAATTCTCCTTTTCTTTTATTTTCCATAATTAACTCAAATGGAACAACTTATATGGCTGATCTGTTTTTTTTATCACCTCCTCTGTCCTTTCAGGATGTGTATCCGTAATAAAAAGTTGACCAAAGGTTTCGTCATTTACCAAATCTATAATTTGCGACACTCTATGCTCGTCTAATTTATCAAAAATATCATCCAAAAGCAATATCGGTGTTAATTTAGACTGCATTTTTAAGAAATCGAATTCCGCTAGTTTCAACGCTATCAAATACGTTTTTTGCTGCCCTTGCGAACCAAATTTCTTAATAGGGTAACCTTCTATAGTATATAACAGATCATCTCTGTGGATTCCTACTGTGGTGTACTGTAACAACCTGTCTTTTTCTAAACTTTTTTCTAAAAGTGTATAAAAATCATCATTATCTAACTGAGTTTTATACTCAAAACTAACCTCTTCTTTGCTATTGCTGATATGTTTATGTCTTTCGGCGAAGATAGGTTCAAATTTTAAAGCAAATTCTTTACGTTTTTCATGAATTCTAACACCATATTCTACCAACTGCTGATTATAAATATCAACATTCAAAGCATCAAATGTATGATTCAGCGCAAAATACTTCAGTAATGAATTACGTTGCGAAAGTGCTTTGTTATAATCGATCAGATCATGCAAATAGCGCCTGTCTGATTGTGCTATAACGCCATCCATAAATTTACGGCGCATATCACTACCTTCAACAATAAGGTTGGTATCATTTGGCGAAATGATCACTAAAGGGATCAAACCAATATGTTCTGACAACTTCTCATATTCTTTGCCATTACGTTTTACGATCTTTTTCTGTCCTTTTTTTAAACTGCAGTTAATGATCTCGTCTTTACCATCAACATCAAAAACGCCTTCAACTAAAAAAAACTCCTTGCCATGCTGAACATTCTGTACCGAAACACTGTTAAAATACCCTTTTGTAAAAGCTAAATTATAAATGGCATCAAGTACATTGGTCTTTCCTACACCATTGTTACCGGCAAAACAATTAATTTTGGTTTCAAAATCAAATGATGCCGATTCAAAATTCTTATAATTTACTAATGCAATTTTTTTAAGATACATAGTGTGAAGGTGCTTCCGTACAAAAAAACAAAATTTACCTTAATATAAAGAATATTATTTCAATAAAAAATTATATTTTTGCGCTCACAAATTTTGAAATAGAAATGGCTACATATAAGAAAAAAGGCATTAAAAAAAGCCAAGAAAGAGTAAGCAAGATTGAAGAGCAAAGTACAACTGCCGAAGTATTTAATACACTGGATCAAACTGCTTCTAAATCAGAACAATGGGTTGAAAAGAACAGTAAACTTCTTTTTATGGCGTTGATTGCCGTTGTTGCTGCGGTATTAGCTTATTTTGGATACAACAAGTACATACAACAACCAAAAGAAAAAGAAGCTGCTAATGAGTTGGCTTACCCAAGAAGCTTCTTTGATCAAGCTCAAAATGCTACCGTGGCAGTAGATTCTCTTTACAACTTAGCATTGAATGGTGCTGATGGCAAATACGGACTACTTGATATCATAGATAATTACGGAAGTACTGATGCCGGAAATTCAGCTAAATATATGGCAGGTATTGCGTACTTACGATTGAATGATTATGAAAAAGCTATTGATGCTCTTAGTGATTACTCTACCGACGACGAAATATACGGTTCGTTAGCTAAAGGGAATATTGGTGATGCTTTTTCGCAAATAGGCCAACCAAAAGAAGCATTGGATTATTATATAAAGGCTGCTGAGTTTAAAACCGATGGTTTTACAGCACCTATCTACCTTTTCAAAGCAGGAAATACTGCTATGGATCTAGGAGAATACAAAAAAGCAGAAGAACTATTCACTAAAATAAAAGATGAATATCCTACTTCTGATGAGGCTCGTATGATCGATGCCTACATAAATAGAGCCCAAATGGCAGCTCAAAAATAAAAGCATGGCAACCACTGATTTATCTCATTACGATAAAGCTTCAATCCCAAATGCGAAAGATCTTCGGTTTGGGATTGTTGTTTCTGAATGGAATAGTAATATTACCGAAAACCTATTTCTAGGCGCTCAACAGACTTTATTAGATAATGGCGCACTCCCTGAAAACATTAAAAGAATTAACGTTCCCGGTAGTTTCGAACTGGTTTACGGATGCAAACATTTACTAAAAAAAGGTGGGTTTGATGCTTTAATTGCTATTGGAAGTGTAATACAAGGCGAAACCAAACATTTCGACTTTGTTTGTGAAGCTGTATCACAAGGTATAAAAGACCTGAATATTCAATATGACACACCTACTATTTTTTGTGTATTAACTGATAATACCATGC
>JAGQYU010000213.1 GCA_020435885.1 Flavobacteriaceae bacterium | reverse complement strand
ATTGGTGGTGGATTACACTATTTTAACGGTATTTCTAGGCTGAACAACCAAAGTACGTTAAACTTTATGACGCTAGATAACAATCGCCAATCATGGTCAACATTAGGCTTGACCGATCAGTTTGCACGCCACGTTGGTGCTTTTGCAAAAGGTAAATTTGGCAAACTCCAATATCGGGTTGCTATTAATGATGCTTTAACTAACGGTTTAGACACAAGAGATCCGTATGACACTAACGGTGCTGCTGTATATGCAGGTAAAAGGCTGCTAGGCTCTAAAGATGCAGGAAAAGTATATGCAGGTTATTTTGACTATAATATTCTGGATCAGGAATCTAACTTCTTACCTTTTAAAGTTGGGTCTTATTTAGGCACTAAAAAAGTATTTAATATTGGAGCAGGGTTTTTCTTACATCCCAACGGGTCAGTTGTTGCAGATAATGGTAGTTTAAAAGGAGATGATGTAAGCATTTTTGCAATAGATGCTTTTTATGATGCCCCTGTAGGTAGTGATAATAGTGCGGTTACAGCCTATGCAACCTATCAATCTAACAATTATGGTGAAAATTATATGTTTAGTGCTTACGGTACAGGAAGTATGCTTTATTCTCATGTTGGCTATTTAATTGGAGGAGATAAAACTAAAACACGCTTTCAGCCATATCTATCGTATGGATCAAACAGTTACGATGCTACTGATGATAATATGAACGTTTTAGGAGTAGGCATCAATGCATACATGAGCGGCCACAATTCTAAGCTCACATTAGAGTATAAAAATCAAAAATTTGGTGATTCCAAAACAGGAGCTTTAACACTCCAAGCAATGATCTATCTATAAAAACAATCAACTATGACAGACAAACAAAAAGCAACAGCTTATTGGAAAGAAAACCTTAGGTATTTAGTTATTCTACTTACTATTTGGTTTGTGGTTTCCTACGGAGCAGGAATACTCTTTAAAGATGCTTTAAACAGTATTCGGTTAGGCGGATTCAAACTAGGCTTCTGGTTTGCCCAACAGGGTTCTATCTACGTATTCGTAATTCTAATATTCGTTTACGTACGATTGATGAATAAATTAGACAAAAAGTATGGTTACGATGAGTAATCTTAATTATTAACCTAAAATTTTACTATTATGAGCGTTCAAGTATGGACATGGATATTAGTTGCGGTTACTTTCGGACTTTACTTCGGAATAGCAATTTGGGCCAGAGCAGGCTCTACTAAAGAATTTTACGTTGCCGGCGGAGGGGTTTCACCCTTGGCAAACGGTATGGCTACTGCAGCCGACTGGATGAGTGCAGCATCATTCATTTCAATGGCAGGTTTAATCTCCTTTATGGGATATGATGGTTCTGTTTTCCTTATGGGATGGACAGGCGGATATGTATTACTTGCTTTATTACTAGCGCCTTACCTCAGAAAATTCGGTAAATTTACCGTACCGGATTTCATCGGAGATCGTTATTATTCAAATACAGCCAGAACAGTAGCTGTTATATGTGCATTGATTGTATCTTTTACATACGTAGCGGGGCAAATGCGCGGTGTAGGTATTGTATTCTCTCAATTCTTACAAGTACCCATTAACATCGGTGTTATTATAGGTATGGGCGTAGTATTGGTATTTGCTTTCCTTGGCGGAATGAAAGGTATCACTTATACTCAAGTAGCTCAGTACTGTGTATTGATATTTGCTTTTATGGTACCTGCTTTCTTCATCTCTATGCAAATGACAGGTAACCCAATTCCGCAATTAGGTATGGGAGGCAAGGTAGAAGGAGGCGAATATTTACTAGATACCTTAGATAAACTACATACAGATTTAGGTTTTAATGAATATACCAGCGGAACAAAAACCACTTGGGATGTTTTCGCTATAACACTGGCTTTGATGGTAGGTACAGCTGGGTTACCACACGTTATTGTGCGTTTCTTTACAGTTCCCAAAGTAAAAGATGCGCGTAAATCTGCGGGGTTAGCATTACTTTTTATTGCTATACTATATACCACTGCACCTGCAATAGCTGTTTTTGCAAGAACAAATTTAATTGAAACCGTTAACGAAAAAGAATACGCTGAAATACCTGCTTGGTTTAAAAACTGGGAAAACACAGGGCTTTTAGCATGGACTGATAAAAATGCTGACGGAAAGATACAATATGTTAAAGGCGATGCCGTAGCAGGAAAACCTGCTTTCACAGGAGAAAGAGGATCTCACGGAGAACGTTTGGTTTCAAATGCTAATGACTCAGCAAATGAATTGTATGTTGATAGAGATATCATGGTACTGGCCAACCCTGAGATTGCTAACTTACCTAATTGGGTAATTGCATTGGTTGCTGCCGGTGGTTTAGCGGCCGCTTTGTCTACTGCTGCCGGCCTTTTATTGGTAATCTCTACATCTATCTCTCATGATTTGATCAAAAAACAAATAAATCCAAACATCTCTGAAAAAGGAGAACTTTGGGCAGCACGGATGGCTATTTTAGTAGCTATTGTTATAGCCGGTTTATTCGGAATTTATCCTCCCGGATTTGTGGCAGCTGTGGTTGCATTGGCATTCGGGTTAGCAGCAGCTTCATTCTTCCCCGCCATTATTTTGGGAATTTTTGATAAACGAATGAATAAACAAGGCGCTATTGCCGGTATGATAGTGGGTATCACATTAATGCTATTTTATATGATACGTTACAAAACCGGACTTATAGGTGTAATGGAGCCAAGACCCGCCAGCGAATGGTGGTTTGGAACTTCACCGGAAGGTTTTGGAACAGTAGCCATGATCGTAAATGTTGTCGTATCATTTGTTGTTTCAAGAGCAACGGCTGCTCCACCTGAAAGTGTTCAGGAAATTGTAGAAAACATACGGATACCTAGCGGTGCCGGAGAAGCAACTCATCATTAACACTTATATGTATTCAATCAAAACAGCACTGCAACACAGTGCTGTTTTTTTATTACTTTTAACTAAAAATAACGGAAATGAAAAAAAGACACGAACAAAAGCTCATAGTTTTATCTATAGTACTTTTTCTTTTTTTAAATATTCCGCTATTGCTTATTTTTAATATTGACGGAGCTGTTTTAGGGATTCCTATACTATATTTTTCAATATTTCTCTTTTGGCTGATAGCCATAATCGTTTCATTTATCATTTTAAAGAGACATTATGAGTAATTATCTGTTATTCATAGTAATTTTCTCCTATTTAGCCATCTTGTTTTACATAGCATTTTTGGCCGAAAAGAACGCTAAAAGCAGATGGGTTAACAATCCTTTAATTTATACATTATCCTTAGCGGTATATTGCTCCGCATGGACATATTATGGCAGTGTAGGTATTGCGGCAAACTCCGGATTTAGCTTTTT
>JAGQYU010000212.1 GCA_020435885.1 Flavobacteriaceae bacterium | reverse complement strand
TTTTAGTTTGATAGCCGAAACGAATGATGAGCTTAGAGATGTTATCCTTAAAAGATCCATAGTTTTTAATAGTTCTAATGATATTGCCAATCACTTTGCGTTGACATCTGATCATTTTAAAGAATTGAAAAAGCAATTAACTTTTACTGATATCTTGAATAATTACAAGAAGTCCGAACTAAATAAACACTTTTTTAAAGGATACAATATGTGGGATATTTCACCTCAAGAAGAATATCACAAGCAAAATAGAAATTAATAATTTATTTTATCCTCTTTTTCATCCCATTTTTTAAAAGCATCAATGCCTATTTCTCTGGAAATCTGTTCAAAAGGGATAGATCTTTTATCATTAGGCAACGGAATTTCTTTATAAATAAAAGCATCATCAAAACCAGAATTGGCAGCATCTTGCTTAGTTGCAGCGTAGTAAACCTTGTCGGGGCGTGCCCAGTAAATGGCTCCCAAACACATGGGGCAAGGTTCGCATGAAGTGTAAATAATACATCCTTCTAGCTGAAACGAATTCAGGTTTTTACAAGCCTCTCTAATAGCAACAACTTCGGCATGTGCAGTAGGATCATTAGATGAAGTGACTTTATTGTTTCCTTTACCAATAATGTTGCCATCTTTTACAATTACACAGCCAAAAGGGCCACCTTCATTGGCATTCATGCCTTCAAGGGCAGCTGTCACAGCTTTTTGCATAAAATCTTCATGAGAAAGTTCCTTATTACTCTTCATATTAGATTTGGCAGCTTCATCAATAAATTTTTTATTAAAACTATTGCACATAGACAATTTTCGTATAGAATTATGGGCAAATATAGGCATATTTTAAAGAATGGATTTTGAGTAAAAAACACGAATAAAATATATTTGATTTTACTAGTTTTTTTGTCTGATTTTACAATGAAATGTGGGCTTTTTAGAGTAAATTTGCACAAAAATTTTTGACAATGAACAATGCTATATATATTGCAACAAGCGAGGCCAACAGTGGTAAGTCGATTGTTGCATTAGGACTGATGCGTATGCTTCTTGGTAAGGCGGCAAAGGTGGGTTATTTTAGACCGATAATTGACGATTCTAAGTATGTAGAAAAGGATAATCATATCAACACAATGATTACTCATTTTGACCTTGATATTGAATGTGAAGATGCATATGCTTTTACCAGAACTCAGTTTATCAATAAAAGGAATGAAGGTAAAGAAGGAGAAATCTTTGATAAGATTATTGAGAAATATAAATATCTGGAAGAACGTCACGATTTTATGTTGGTGGAAGGAACAGATTTTTCCGGTGAGGGCACAGCCATTGAACTTGATATCAATGTGTTGATTGCTAAGAATTTAGGAATTCCTGCTATTATAGTATCAAGTGGAGTAGGAAAGACCTTGGAGGAATTTATAGGTGGTTTGCATTTAGCGTATGATTCTTTCAAGCAAAAAGAAGTGGAGGTGCTTGCGGTGGTTGCTAATAAAGTTCAGGAGAAGAATATTGAATTGGTAAGGAACGGGTTAGAGGCTAATTTACCAAAAGATGTGTTTGTTAATGTAATACCAATTATACCTTCGTTGAACAACCCAACCTTAAAGGAAATTGCCCATGCTATTGATGCTGAAGTACTTTTTGGGCATGATTATATCAATAATCAATCATCAAGTTTTAAAGTTGGGGCAATGCAGTTAAGAAATTACCTTACGCATTTAGAAGAGAATTGTTTGATCATCACTCCCGGAGATAGAGCCGATATTATTTTAGGAGCTTTACAAGCAAATATTTCATCCAATTATCCTACCATTTCGGGGATGGTTTTGACTGGAGGCATTATGCCGGAGCCACCTATCATTAAACTGATAGAAGGTTTGTCAAATATCATCCCAATAATGACTGTTAAAGAAGGAACTTTTGATGTGGCCAACAAAATTGGTGCTGTACGTTCTCACATGTATGCCGATAATAAACAGAAAATAGTTACCTCATTAAATGTATTTGAAAAATACGTTGAAACGGATAAACTAAATGATAAACTGGTAACGTATGAGGGTAGTGGCATTACCCCACGGATGTTCCAATATATGTTGTTAAAACGTGCCAGAAGCGAGCGTAAACATATAGTTTTACCGGAAGGAAGTGACGACAGGATTATAACGGCTGCCGCCAGATTAGCTGAAATGGATATTGTTGATCTTACCATATTAGGTCAGCAAGACAGGATAGAAGCCGCTGTTAAAAGATTAGAGTTGAATTTCGACCTTACAAAAGTTTCGATCATCAACCCGATAGAGTCTGATTATTATAAAGATTTTTCAAATACGCTATTTGAACTCAGAAAGAGTAAAGGTGTAACCATAGATATGGCAGAAGACCTTATGGCTGATGTTTCTTACTTCGGTACTATGATGGTTTACAAAGGGTTGGCAGACGGTATGGTTTCCGGTGCGGCGCATACTACACAACACACTATTAGGCCTGCGTTGCAGTTTATAAAAACTAAACCAGGTGTTTCTGTAGTATCATCCATTTTCTTTATGTGTTTGGAGGATAGAGTTTCTGTATTTGGTGATTGTGCCATCAACCCGAATCCAACAGCGGAACAATTAGCGGAGATTGCTATTTCTTCGGCAGATTCTAGTATCAATTTTGGTATGGATCCAAAAATTGCAATGCTTTCGTATTCATCGGGTTCATCAGGCAAAGGAGAAGATGTTGATATAGTGAGGAGAGCTACTGAAATTGTAAAAGAAAAACGTCATGATCTAAAAATAGAAGGGCCTATTCAGTATGATGCGGCAGTAGATGCTACGGTTGGTAAGAGTAAGTTACCTGACTCCGAAGTGGCAGGGCAAGCAAACGTATTGATCTTCCCTGATTTAAATACCGGTAATAATACTTATAAAGCCGTACAACGTGAAACGGGTGCATTGGCCATCGGCCCAATGTTACAAGGGCTTAATAAACCTGTAAATGACCTTAGTAGAGGTTGCACCATAGATGATATATTTAACACAGTTATTTTAACTGCTATCCAAGCTCAGGGAATATAATGAAGATATTAGTTTTAAATTCAGGGAGTTCATCCATTAAATACCAACTGTTTAATATGCCTCAAGAAGAGGTTATCTGCTCCGGATTAGTGGAGAGAATAGGCTTGTACAAAGCTAAAATTCATTATAAGTCCAATAGTCATAATATAGACGATGTAGCTGATATTCCTAATCATAAAGTAGGATTAGAAAAAATAGTAAATCTTTTGTTGGATGAAAAGGTAGGAGTCATCAAATCAACTTCAGAAATTGAGGCAGTAGGGCACAGAGTAGTACACGGAGGGAGTTCGTTTTCAGAAACAACCGTAATTACCAAAGAGGTTAAAGATCAAATAAAGAACTTGTTTTCGTTGGCGCCGCAACACAATCCGCCTAACTATGAGGGAATTGTGGTAGCTGAGTCGTTCTTTCCAAATGCAAAGCAGATAGCGGTTTTTGATACGGCGTTTCATCAAAGTATTCCTGTAGAAGCTTATAAATATGCTATTCCGAATAAGTTTTTGAATGAATATAAAATTCGCCTTTATGGATTTCATGGTACCAGCCATAAATATGTGTCAGAAAAAGCTATTGATCACCTTGCAAAAGAAGACTCAAAAATAATTACTATCCATTTAGGTAACGGATGCAGTATGACTGCCGTTAAGAATGGAAAAAGTATAGATCATACGCTTGGTTTTGGTCCGGTTACAGGGCTTATTATGGGCTCTCGAAGTGGTGATATAGATCATGCTATTATTTTTCATTTGGTGAATAATTTAGGTTATGATTTGAATGCTGTAAATACCATGCTTCAAAAAGAAAGCGGAATGCTCGGTTTAACCGGATTTAGCGATCTACGTGATATAGAAGCTGAGGCCGAAAAAGGTAATGAGCAATGCCAATTAGCATTGGATATGAATGCGTATCGAATAAAAAAATATATTGGGGCCTATGCGGCAGCCATGAATGGATTGGATGCTATTGTTTTTACAGCCGGTATTGGTGAAAACTCTGATGTTATCAGGAGATTGGTGTGTAGCAATATGGCGTATTTAGGTATTGAACTGGACGAAGAAAAGAATGCTGTTAGAGAAAAAGGATTGAGAGAAATACAGAAAGAGGGAGCCAAAACTAAGATCCTCATAATACCTACAAATGAAGAGGTTGAAATTGCAAAACAATCGTATAGTTTATTAGTGTAATAAAAAAGGCTTTGAAATTTCAAAGCCTTTTTTATGTCATTTCGAGCGCAGTCGAGAAATCTAAGTTATTAGTTTACAAGACATTTCGACTGTGCTCAATGTGACATTCTAAATTTTGTTTGATTATTTTAATGAGCCTATCATATCTTCGGGTTTAACCCATTCGTCATATTGCTCAGCTGTTACATATCCTAAACGGACGGCCTCTTCTTTTAAGGTAGTTCCATTTTTATGTGCTGTATTAGCTATTTCAGCAGCTTTATAATAACCTATTTTAGTGTTTAGAGCCGTTACTAACATCAAAGAATTGTTCAATAATTCTTTAATACGAGGATAGTTAGGTTCAATACCAACAGCACAATGCTCGTTGAAAGATTCGCATGCCTCACCCAATAAACGGGCAGATTGTAAGAAATTAGCAGCCATTACGGGTTTAAAAACATTTAATTCATAGTGCCCTTGTGTGCCACCTATGGTTATAGCAATATCATTACCCATAATTTGAGCGCAAACCATTGTAAGTGCTTCTGCTTGTGTTGGATTTACTTTTCCGGGCATAATAGAACTTCCCGGTTCATTGGCAGGGATGATCAATTCTCCAATACCGGAACGAGGCCCGGAAGCCATCAAACGTATATCATTGGCAATTTTATTTAACGATACGGCCAATTGCTTCAAGGCTCCATGAGACTCCACTAAAGCATCATGTGAAGCCAGAGCTTCAAATTTGTTTTCGGCGGTAATAAATGGCAATCCTGTAAATTCAGCTATTTTTTTAGCAACCAACACATCATATCCTTTAGGTGTATTTAAGCCGGTTCCTACGGCAGTGCCACCTAGTGCCAATTCAGAAAGGTGAGCTAATGTGTTTTTTAAGGCTTTTAAGCCATGATCTAGCTGTGCCACATATCCTGAGAATTCTTGCCCAATAGTTAACGGAGTAGCATCCATTAAGTGGGTACGGCCAATTTTAACTACATCTCTAAATGCAGCAGATTTTTCTTTTAGTGTATCTCTTAGTTTTTCAACTCCGGGAATGGTAGTTTCAACTACCATTTTGTAACAGGCAATATGCATACCTGTTGGGAAGGTATCGTTTGATGATTGTGATTTGTTTACATCATCATTAGGTTGAATGGTCTTATCGCCTTCACCAATCACTTTTCCAGCAAGTTCATGGGCACGGTTAGCAATTACTTCATTAACATTCATATTGCTTTGTGTACCTGAGCCTGTCTGCCAAATCACTAACGGAAATTGATTGTCTAATTTGCCTGCCAATATTTCATCGCAAACAGTAGAAATAAGATCCCTTTTCTCTTTTGATAAAACACCTAATTCACAATTGGCATGAGCGGCTGCTTTTTTTAAGTAAGCAAAACCATACACAATTTCCTTTGGCATGGAGGCCTCTGGGCCAATTTTAAAATTATTTCTAGATCTTTCGGTTTGTGCACCCCAATACTTATCGGCAGGGACTTTCACCTCACCCATAGTATCTTTTTCTATTCTGAATTTCATCTTTTGTTGATTGAATTATACAATAAACAAAGTTACAAAATAGCTATGTAATGTTGTAGTTTTTAGCCAACCATTTGAAAAATTGCCAACGCATAGATTGCAAAGCGGGCAAAACGAAATAAACCAAAGGTTAGCACGCCTTTTAGAGGGTATTTTATCATTCCGGCTGCAATACATGTAATTGAAAATGGTATTGGCAGCAAAGCTCCTGAAACAATTAATAGACCTCCCCACTTTTTAGTATTTTTTAGGTGCCTAGCCATTTTGTTTTCTAAGTAATTTTTTACTGCATTAATTTTTGAGGCAGATGTACCAATGTAGTAAGAAATGACACCTCCCAAATAAGATAATGAGGCTAATAATGTTAAATAAAGTAATGGATGCGATGTTTTTTTAGACCATGCAATAAAAATTTCTGGTGGGATGAGCCCGAGAAAAGATTCTGAAGCAAAGAAAATAGCAATAATATACTGTGTATCAAATATTTCTGTTATTTTTTGAAGGCCGTCATTGATATTGTAAATGTACTGATCTATCAAAAAAACAGCGGCTATTATCCCTACAATAGGGATAATAGCCTTTTTTATACTGTTACCTATAAAAGTATAAAAACCGGTATAGGCATAATATTGATGTAATAATTTTAATCTCGACTTTTTCTGTACTCTAGCATTATTTTTATTCATTAATCACTTTTTTAATGAAGTGCAAAAATAATGACTATTCTAATCTATGCAAGGTTAGGTAATCGGATTAACGAAAATTTAATAATTAACCTTCAAATTCCATGTCTCCGTTATCGTCATTAAAGTTACGATCACGTTGCTGCCTTTTCTTTTGCTGATTGAATCTATATGTAAAAGAAAGGTTTATACTGCGCTGTCTCCATTGGAATTCACTTTCACTTACAAAAGTTGGAGTAATTGTTTCTGTTTCCCTTTTCCTTGAGTTGAATAGATCACTAACATTCAAAGTTACAGACGCTTTTTCTTTGAAAAGATCTTTACTAAAAGCTATATCAGTAGAGAACATTCCTTTAGTTTCATTTTGTGCATCTTTTCTTGGTCCCATATAGAACATTCTGGTTTGCCACTCTATTTTTCCAGGTAGCGTTAATTTATTATTGAGCCTCATAAACCAGCTGGTATTATCCGCATCAAAACTTTGTCCATTATAATCACCTTTTGTAGAGGATCTGAAAAAGTTAAAATTACCATTTACATTCCATTTTTTTGTTGGATTATAAGTTAACGTAAATTCAAATCCAAAGCGATCATCACTTGCAAGATTTATTGGGATTCTTCTAATTACAGGGACCTCTTCTCCACCAACAATTACTGTTTCTCCGGTATCTTCAGTAATAAAATTGAAAACATCTGTTCCGTGCTGATAATATAAGGATGAATTTAACGTAAGTTTTCCGAATCTGTTTAAATATCCTAGGTCAAAAGCATCTGAAATTGTGGGGTCTATATCAGGGTTTCCTTGAAAAATATTTGAAGCACTTGAGCGTGAAGGAAAAGGATTGATAAACCTTGATCTTGGTCTTCTAATTCTTCTGTTATAACCCAATGTTAAACTTTGTTTGTCAGAAATTTCATAGCCTAGATTAACCGTTGGAAATAAGTTTTCATAGACCTTTACGTTTTTATCATTGGTAGTTATTTGATTAATAACTACTCTGGTAGCTTCCATTCTTAAACCCAATAAGTAGGAGAATTTTTTGATTTTGCTACCGTATTGTGAATAAAAGGCATTTATATTTTCTTTATAAATAAGGTTATTACTTACTCTTTCGTCTTTAACAAATTCGCCTGCATTTACAGTATCTAATCTGTAATCAGTATCCAATACGTTAAAAGTTCCTCTATATCCAAATTCAAATTGGCTTTTTTCACCTAATGGTAATACATAATCTGTTTTGAGTAAAATGTTTTCCTGATCTTCTAATGTCCTAACTTTTTCTTTATTTAATCCGTTTTCTGTAATTAGTGAATTTTCATCTTCACTACTATCTTCATATTGAAAGTCGAATGTTAATTTATGACCATCAGTTTTAAACTTTTTATCATAGTTCACAGAGTATTGTATAGTTCTATCATCTTCTGTTTCAGGATCAAAACGAACGCTATTTGAATTATTTTGAAAAATATTATTAGTAGTATTATTTTTATTATTACCATCTCTGTAAAAAACAGCAGTGGTAATTGATGAAGTTTCATTTACATACCATTCTACACCAAAATTAGTATTAAGCCCTTTTCTAACACGTTCATATTCTCTCTTTTCTTCTAAAAAAGTACCTGTGTTTAGGTATTCAGTATAGAAATAAGATTTTCCAGGACCTTCACTATAATTATAGCCTGTAGTAGTAAAAAAGTTAAAATCTCCGGTTCTAAAGTTCAAATTTCCTGATACACCAGCGCTTGTCGGATGCCCAACGTTGGTAGTAATAGCACCATTTAATCCTTGAAGCTTACTTCTTCTTAATATTATATTTAAAATACCGGCAGTACCTTCAGCATCATATCTTGCTGATGGAGACGTTATTACTTCTACTTTTTCTATTGCGTC
>JAGQYU010000211.1 GCA_020435885.1 Flavobacteriaceae bacterium | reverse complement strand
GTAAAGGGGTATTAATTAGCCCGGAAGATTCAAATACTGTTATTCTTGGATTTTCTACAGATAGCTCATTAAGAATTTATTACACACTAAATTCAGAATTTAATGAGGAAGAAGAACAATATTTGAATTTTACTATAAATACTGCAAACAGCTTCAATGCTATATCCAATAGTTTTAACAATGAACTTTTGGACTCTCTGAATGAATCAGAAAGCTCAATAGAAAGTAAGCTATTAAATAATACAAGTATCATTCAGGCAGGCACGGGAATTTCCACAAAGATAGATATACCTTATTTAGATAACATTTATGATATTAATGGAGATAATGGAATACTAATCAATGCCAACCTTAAAATTTCCATACAAAAGAATTCTTCTACTAATTTATTAAAAACTAGGGACTCATTAAGTGCCTATATAATAGATAATAAATTTAATATACTAGGGAGCTTGGTAGCTTATGAAGACGATACGAATGTAGCCTTTGCAGAGTTGTCGGGTGGAGATTCAGAATACAATATAAAGACATATTCACTACCTATTAAACTATTTTTAGAATCAAAACTTACGGAATACGAGGGAGAAAAATTTTCACTGGCATTATACTCTCAAGAGTTTAATCAATCTGTAGATAGATATATTCTTGCCGGAGAAAACTCGACTAACGACATAAAACTTAAAATTGAACTTTTTTATGCCATATATGATGAATAAAAAGTTTTGGATCAATGCAATAATTGTAGTCAATATAACCATTGGATTTGCCCAAACAGAATCACTGTCAAACTCTCCATACTCGTTGTATGGATTGGGTACATATAATGATATCAGTACCGGTAAAACCAATGGACTGGGAAGAACAGGACTTGCGATGCCTTCGGATGTGTCAATAAATTCATTTAATCCTGCATCTCTGGGTATTTTTTCCACTACTTCTTTTTTATATGATATAGGCTTTAAAGCTAAACTTGAAAATCTAAATCAAAATGGAATTAAAGAATACAAAAAGACCGGTAATTTTTCTGATATATCTTTTGCCTTTCCTATTAATGAAAAATCAGCGATGAGCGTTGCTTTAGTACCTCTTACAAATGTTGGGTATTACATTTCAGGGATAAAGACTGATGTTGAAGGTTATGAGGGATATTATTTGAGTGATTTTGAGGGTTCAGGAGGATTAAACGATTTAAAAATTAATTATGGTCGCTCATATAATAAGCTTAGAATAGGGATATCGGGCTCTTTATTGTTTGGGAAGATCTCTCAAACGGAAACGAATTATATCGGTACAACTTCCTTAATGATTGATGAAAAAAATAATTATACAGGATTTAGAATAACAGGAGGTACTCAATATGACGTATCTCCAAAAATAACATTAGGAGCAATAGTTAGTTTACCTACCACACTCAATGCAAAACAGCAATATACTATAACCCAAGATGGAGAAGAACTTTTGAGTTCGAGTGAAAGAATAGAGGATTTTAAACTACCAATGGAAGTTGGCTTAGGAACACATGTTAAATTTAATGACAGGGCATTTATGAATATAGATTATAAAAGGCGTTTATGGGATTCAACAAATCAATCTGATGGTATTGGAGATTTTGTAGATCAACAGCTTGTAGGACTGGGGATAGAGTATATGCCTGTGCCTACCACCTTTACCTATTTCAGTAGGATACAATATAGAATTGGGTTTAATTATGACAGTGGTTATTTATCTATTAAAAATAATAGAATAGACAATTATGCAATAAATGTAGGAGTAGGCCTTCCAACAAATAGCAAAAATAATTCCTTAATTAATTTAGCATACGCTTATGGTAAAAATGGAAGGATAGATAATGGCCTAATAAAAGAAAATTATCATATGCTAACACTGAACGTCAGTTTAGAGGGGATTTGGTTTCAAAAGAAAATTATATACTAAATGCTAATTTTATGGAAAGAAAAGAATTTTTAAAAAAAGGAATTATAGGCTTGGGCTCTATTATAGCACTGCCAAAAGTAGTTACGTCATGTTCTAATGATGCCTCTGATATCACAGAAGAAAACTCTACGGATGATTTAAGTTATCAAAACACTAGTACTACTAGTTCAGATTGCACTATTTCTCCAACCGAAACTAAAGGTCCTTTTCCAATAAAAACTCCTGCAGATTTGGTAAGAGAAAACATAATATCAGATAGAACCGGAGTGCCTTTATTAATTACACTAACGGTGCAAGATCAAAGTGATAATTGCAGTGTGTTGGAGGGTGTTTATGTAGATGTTTGGCATTGTGATAAAGATGGTTATTATTCAGAATATGGAGGTACACAAATGCAGCAAGTTGATTTTACTGATGTACATTTTTTAAGAGGGAGGCAGCTAACCGATACTAATGGGCAGGTATCTTTTTTAAGCATTTATCCCGGATGGTATAGTGGTAGGGCTCCTCATATTCACCTTGAAGTTAAAGACAAGAATAATAATTCGCTTAAAGTAACCCAAATAGCATTTCCCGAAGATATTTCCAATCAAGTATATGCTACAAATGGTTATAATGGTTCAGCAGACACTTCTAATTCTAGAGATAATATTTTTTCTGATAGTTTAGATCAAAACATGTTAGATTCTTTAACAGGTAATATTATAGACGGCTTTACTTTATTAAAAACAATAGTAGTTTAGTATTTGAGTTAATTAAACAAGAGCCCCGCTTAATTTTTTTAAGTGGGGCTCTTGTTTATAAAAAATAATTATCAACACTTAATTTACATTGGTAATTGTATTAGATACGGTAAATGAACTAGTAAGTGCGCCGTATGTATAAGTGCCATCAGTATAGAGGCCATTTGTACTATTACCATTACAACTACCACCTGTATACAGTTTATATGAACTACCACTAGCTATACTTGCTGATGAAAAAACTACGGATTGATAATTTTTAGCTGGGGCAAAAGTAAATAAGTTGGTTCCGTCAGCTTTTTCTAAATGCAGTATGGTATTAGCTTGTAACGTTTGATTAAACTTGGCTAATATGGATTTTTGTGTGGATGAGCTGCTAGGAGCTTGTACCATATTAGAACTGCCGACTGCCAGCAAAAAACCGCCACTAATTATAAATGTTCTATCGTAATCTATAGCACCATTGTTTTGACCAGTTGGGCCATTAACAATTACTGCGCCATCAGTCATTTCAATATATCCGTTAACATCAATACCGTCACCAGAAGCATTAACATAAGTGTATCCGCCATTAATATATAGGTAATAATTAGAGCCACTTTCGTCTCCAGCTCCATTAATTCCAT
>JAGQYU010000029.1:16971-18012 GCA_020435885.1 Flavobacteriaceae bacterium | reverse complement strand
ATTTGCGTATCACCAAAACTATTGGTAGTAATTCTATTAGGATTAATACCTCCATTTATTAAATACTCTTTTACACGCATAGCTCTTCTATCAGAAAGCCACCGATTATAATCTGAAGTGCCTTGCACATCTGAATTGGCTCCAATCTCTATCTTCATTGTTGGATACTCTTTCAAAGCAGTTAAAATTTTTACCAATTCCTTTTTATTGTTTTTATTGAAATAAGAAGACCCTAGATCAAAATAAACCGGATCTATATTCATAACATACTTATCTCCTCTCGGTTTAAGAATTTCATCAGGAATATCTCTAACAGGTTCTTTTGCAACAATGGTTGTTTCAATAGTTGGAACTTCCTGTTCAATATTTTCAGCTTCAACAATAACTTGTTTTGCCATCGGATTTGATAAAAAATCAATATTTCCCTTATCTAGCAAAACAATCATTCTCAATACTTTTCCAACTTCAATGGTAGTTGTAAATTCCTTAGATTCAGCCGTATAATCTTCATTATTGGCTACGAGCAAGTAATCTTTATTGCACTCAATCCCAAAAGTAAAAATGCCATTTTCTCCTACTATTTGACTTGCAATTTCATTACCTTCTCCATCAAACAAAGTGGCTTTGGCATTTGACAATAAAGTATTGGAAATACGATCTCTAATTTCACCTATTAAAGTTTGATCATATGAGGGTTCGGCTTGAGCAAAAAGTACTATGCTTTTTAGCAAAAAAACCAACAGAACTAATTTGATTAGATACTTCTTCATAATTGACGTGTTTAGCGTTAAAGACAAAATGTCTCTATGGGTTTTAAAATTAATAACGCTCATTTTGCCAAATTGTTATCCATATAGTCAAGTGTATTTTTGTATATTTGCTAAACTTTCAAAAAATGCATTACAAAAGAATTCTTCTCAAACTTAGCGGCGAAGCTCTTATGGGTGACCGTCAATACGGCATAGACCCTAAAAGATTAGCCGAATATGCTGAAGAAATTAAATCAGTTACAAGTAAAGGTGTTGAAGTAGCCATTGTAAT
>JAGQYU010000029.1:13167-16911 GCA_020435885.1 Flavobacteriaceae bacterium | reverse complement strand
AGAGTACAAGCCGATTATATGGGTATGTTGGCAACAGCCATCAATGGTTTAGCATTACAAAGTGCTTTAGAAGATGCCGGAATATATACTCGCTTACAAACCGCCATTAAAATGGAGCAAGTAGCCGAGCCTTACATTAAGCGAAGAGCTGTAAGGCACTTAGAAAAAGGAAGAGTAGTTATTTTTAGCGGTGGTACCGGAAACCCCTATTTTACAACAGATACAGCCGCTGTTTTAAGGGCTATTGAAATAGATGCAGATGTTATCCTTAAAGGTACAAGAGTAGATGGTGTATATACGTCTGATCCTGAAAAAGACAGCACTGCTACTAAATTTGAAAATATCACTTTTAAAGATGTGATGAGTAAAGGTCTAAAAGTTATGGATATGACTGCCTTTACACTAAGTGAAGAAAATAAATTGCCTATTATAGTATTCGACATGAACAAAAAAGGCAATTTATTAAAAGTACTTTCCGGAGAAAATGTTGGTACTAAAGTTGATATTTAATAACTTGGCTTTAATACTATTAAAATAAAATCTAGTAATCATGAACGAAGAAGTTGAATTTGTATTAGACACTACAAAAGAACATATGGACAATGCTGTTGAGCATTTAAAAAAGGAATTTTTAAATATCAGGGCTGGTAAGGCATCTCCGGCAATGGTTAGGAGTGTTATGGTTGATTATTACGGATCGCAAACACCTTTAAGTCAGGTTGCTAACGTTAACACTCCTGATGCAATGACCATCACTATTCAGCCTTGGGAAAAAAGCATGCTACAAACTATTGAAAAAGCCATTCTAATAGCAAATTTAGGGTTCAACCCGATGAATAATGGTGAATCTATTATTATAAACGTTCCTGCTTTGACAGAAGAAAGACGTAAAGACCTAGCCAAACAAGCAAAATCTGAAGTTGAAAACGATAAAGTGAGTGTTAGAAATGCCAGAAAAGAAGCCATGCATGAAATTAAAAAGTTGGATGTTTCTGATGACATGAAACAAAATGCAGAAATTGATATTCAAACACTAACTGATAAATACATCAAAATTCTAGACGATCTTTTTACTGAAAAAGAAAAAGAAATTATGACCGTATAAAGCTATTCACAATTTTTTAAACTTTTGTTAAAAGCATCTTTATAAAGTAAGATGCTTTTCTTTTTTTCATTTATTTGAAGTATGAAAAATCTCCTTTTCTGCCTATTAGTTGTAATACCATTATTTTTAACGGCTCAAGTTAAACTCAACGGTATTGTAAAAGATAGCCAAACCAAAGAGCCCCTTCCATTTGCTACTATTATTTTAGAAAACGGTATTGGAGATCTTACTGATACAGAAGGGAACTTTACTATCAACTCTTCTTCCTCAATCACCTATTTTACAGTATCGTATGTAGGCTATAAAAGCAAAAAAGTTGCTATTAAAGGCAACGAAAAATTTATAACAGTACTATTAGAACCATCTATTGAAAATTTAAAAGAAGTAGTACTGATTGCCGAGGAAAATCCAGCAATAAAAATCATCAAAAAGACTATAGAAAATAAAAGCAGTAATGCCATTCAAAAAAAACTGACTACTTATAATTTTACCACTTACAACAAATTATTGGTAACTGCAGAACCTGACTCCATAAGCAGTAAAATTGATTCTGTCTTTTCAATTAAAAATGGCGAAAAAAAGCTTCTACGAGTAGACTCTAGCAATTATAATTTCAAAAAAGATATTGAAAAACATCATCTTTATCTGACTGAAAAAATATCGGAGTACACCTACCAAAGAGGAAAAAACGAAAAAGAAACTATTCTGGCATCAAGAATGGCGGGGTTTAAAAATCCAATCTACGAACTGTTATCATTAAATTTAGAGAAGTTCTCCTTTTATGAAGAAGTTTATAGGTTGTTAGGCACCAATTATATCAACCCGATTGCCAATAATGCTTTAAAAAACTATAATTACAAAATACTAGACTCAGTTACACACAAAGATGGCTGGGCATACATGATCTATTTTAAGCCAAAAAAGGTAAAAGAAACTGTTGGTTTAGAAGGTGTCCTTTATATAAATTCCGAGAGTTATGCGCTGGAAAAAGCCATTGCCGAGCTAAAAGGCATTATCCATGTAAAGGCTAGCCAGCAATTTGAATATAAAAAGGAATATGATGTTTGGTTTCCTGTTGAAACACAAATCTTGATCAAAAAAGGTGATAACCAAGAAAATGTAAACATCTTTGGCGGAATGGTACAATTTTCTACCAGCAAACCAAACGATTCCATTGTCAGAACTAAACAAAAAGACCCTAGTGATGCATCCTACTTATTGTCAAAAAGCAAAAATTTTGACATACATATTAACCAACCCGTTACGCTTATAAACTCAGCTGCCACAGTAGAGATTGACGAAAATGCCTCTAACCGAAACGACAGCTTTTGGGAAAGATACAGAACAGACTCTATTACCAAAAGGGGCTTAGAAACATACAGGGTTATTGACAGTGCTGCCAAAGCAGAAAAGGTTGAAAAAAAGATAGATATTGCCCGTAAAATAGTTAAAGGATATTTCCCTACTAAGTTTGTAGATCTGGACCTAAGTCAATTAGTGGCTTTCAATAACTATGAAGGCTTTAGGCTTGGCCTTGGCGGCATTACAAATACTAATTTTTCTAAAAAGATAAGGCTTGAAGCTGCACTTGGTTATGGTTTTAGAGATAAGGCCGTTAAATACCGCTTTGGTTCTTCCGTTCGGTTAAACAGACATAATAACACATGGATTGGCGCAGGTTATACCAATGATATTCAAGAAGCAGCAAAACTCGATTTTCTCTTTAAGGAAACTTCCTTTTCATTGATAAATCCTCGTAACTTGAATATCAGTCAGTTCTTTAATTACAAAACTTACAATGTTAATTTTCAACATGATATCTTCCCTAATTTGGAAGCAAAACTAAAATTTGAGCATGGTAAATTTCAGCCCCTTTTTGATTATCAGTTTTTGCAGGACGAGCCATTAACAAACTATGATCTAACAACCGGCTCCATAGCAGTTGAATGGACACCTTTTAGTGAATATATGAATTCGCCCATAGGCAAATTGGCTGTAAAAAAAGGGTATCCAAAAATAACAGCTCAAGTAACTAAAAGTTTTAAAGATCTAGCTAATGGAGACTTGAATTTTACTCAGTATAACTTTAAGTTTGAGCATGTTATTAAGCTCATCAACAAAAGTTCTACCAGTTTCCTAGTACAAGGTGGTTTTGTACATGGTGATGCTCCTTTAACGCATTTATACAATGCTGTTCCCAATTATGCTTTAAAAAATCCGTGGATAAAACGTGTTAATTTTTCTGGTACCAATGCTTTTGAAACTATGATTTTTAATGAGTTTATCTCCGATAAATATATCTCTATACAAGCACGGCAAAATTTTGCTAAATTCAAAATAAGTAATAGGTTCCGCCCCACCCTAAGTTTAGTTACACGTTTTGCCATTGGCGATATCGAACATCCTGAAAACCACTTTGGCATCAATTTTAAAACTATGAACAAAGGTTATTGGGAATCTGGCATGGTAATGAACAGTTTGTTTAAGGGTTTTGGACTTGCTACTTTTTATAGATATGGAGCTTATTCAAATCCCAAATTTTCAGATAATTTAGCTGTGAAATTAACCTATACGTTAAGCCTTGATTTTTAAGAGTTTTTACCGCATTTAACGCTAATATTTTATTACTTTTGCAAGCG
>JAGQYU010000029.1:0-13094 GCA_020435885.1 Flavobacteriaceae bacterium | reverse complement strand
ATACTCAAAGGACGTATTCCAATTTTAATTGTACTTGCCTTAATTACATACTTTTTGGCTTCGCAAATGAAGTACATGCGTTTGTCTTATACAGAGGCTAACCTTTTACCCAAAAACCACGAAGTAAATGTTGAATATGATAGGTTTTTAAAAATTTTTGGTGAAGAGGGCAATATTATAATACTCGCTGTTGATGATCCTTCTATTTACACATCAGAAAAATTTAATAATTGGAATAAACTTTCCAAAGCACTTGATACTTTCCCCGAAGTAGATTTTATAGTATCAGTAGAGAACATTAAAAAGCTCAAAAAAGATGAGGCTTCAAAAAGTTTTATAACGGAACCTCTTTATGATAAAACTCCTGAAGTTGATGAAGATGTAGAAAAAATTAAAAAAGAACTATTCAACGATTTACCATTTTTCGACAATTTTTTATACAACAAAAAAACCGGAACTATAAGAACGGTAATGTATCTGAAAAAAGATATTGTCAATACCGAAGACCGTAAAGAATTCATAATAAATACTTTAAACCCTTTAGTAGAAGTATTCGAAAAAGACAATACCATTGATGTAAAGGTTTCCGGTATGCCCTACATACGAACCATGAATTCTGAAAATATTAAAGATGAAATGGGGGAATTTGTTGCACTGGCGCTAGCCATCACCTTATTGATCTTCTTTTTCTTTTTCCGTTCTTTCAGGGCTACTTTTATTACCATGCTTGTGGTAAGCGTTGGGGTAATTTGGGCATTTGGTTTTATAGGTTGGTTCAGATATGAAATTTCAGTGCTAATGGCACTTATACCACCACTGATTATCGTTATCGGTGTTCCAAACTGTATATTCCTTATCAACAAATATCAACAAGAAGTAAAAAGCCACGGTAATCAGGCAAAATCATTACAACGCGTTATTTCAAAAGTTGGAAATGCCACTTTAATGACCAATGCAACTACTGCCTCAGGTTTTGCAACATTCATTTTTACAAAAAGTCAATTACTGAATGAATTTGGTATTATAGCATCCATCAACATCATTGCTATATTTTTATTGTCGTTGCTCATCATCCCTATTATTTATAGTTTTTTACCAAAACCTAAAACCAAGCATTTAAAACATTTAGAGAAAAAATGGATTGAGTATATAGTTAACTGGATGGAAAATACTGTCCGTCACAGACGATTGATGATTTATATCTCAACTGTTGTACTTATAATTGCCAGTATTATAGGTGTTTACAAAATCAAAGTTTCCGGAAACTTGATAGAAGATATGCCAAAAGGCGAACCATTTTTTAAAGACATTCTTTTCTTTGAAGATGAATTTGGTGGTATAATGCCTTTAGAGATTGTGATTGACACCAAACAAAAGAAAGGTGTTATGAAACTTTCTACACTGAAAAGAATGGAACAACTCAATGAAATTATTGATGAAATACCCGAATTATCGCCTTCAATCTCAGTGCTTAACTTAGTAAAATACTCAAAGCAAGCCTATTATAACGGTAACCCAAAATATTATCAGTTACCAACCAACCAGGAAAGGAATTTTATTCTTTCATACTTTAAAAATTCTGCTTCAACAACAAATCTATTGGAAAACTTTGTTGATTCCACCGGTCAGTATGCGCGTATCACAACTTTTATGAAAGATATAGGTACGGACAAAATGGAGCGTATTGAAGAACGCTTACAAGCCAGAATAGACAAAGAATTTCCGAAAGAGAATTATAATGTTTCCATGACAGGAAAAGCATTAGTCTTCTTAAAAGGCACCAATTATCTCATTAGAAATCTAGTTATATCATTATCCCTTGCTATTTTATTGATCTCCTTATTTATGGCGTGGATGTTCCGCTCATTCAGAATGATAATTATTTCACTGATCCCCAATATTTTACCATTATTAGTTACTGCTGGGTTGATGGGCTATTTAGGTGTTCACATAAAACCTTCCACCATATTGGTATTTAGTATTGCCTTTGGTATTTCCGTGGATGATACCATCCACTTTTTAGCAAAATATAGACAAGAATTGCAAGCTCATAATTGGAGAGCTAAGAAAGCTGTTTACGAAGCATTACGGGAAACTGGTGTTAGTATGTTCTATACTTCTATAGTCCTATTTTTCGGATTCTTAATATTTATCGAATCAAGTTTTGGAGGGACTATTGCACTTGGAGGCTTAGTTTCTGTAACACTATTGTTTGCAATGGTATCTAACCTTTTATTACTTCCTGCATTATTGCTATCTTTAGAGCAACGTATTGCCAATAAAAAAACATTAAAGAAACCTGCAATACAAATCATCCCAAAAGAAGATGATATTGAAGAAGAAGAAGAAAATTTTGACAAATAAATAACTATGAAAGGAATTATTTTAGCCGGAGGAAGTGGTACAAGGCTTCATCCTCTAACATTAGCTGTTAGCAAACAACTAATGCCTATATATGATAAGCCGATGATCTATTACCCTCTCTCTATTTTGCTGTTGGCAAATATTAGAGAGGTTTTAATCATATCTACGCCTCATGATTTGCCCTTATTTGAACGACTATTAGGAGATGGCTCTCAAATAGGCTGTAAATTTGAATATGCTGTTCAAGAAGTGCCAAACGGATTGGCCCAGGCATTTGTTATTGGTGAAAAGTTCATAGGAAATAACAGCGTAGCTTTGATCTTAGGCGATAATATTTTCTACGGAACCGGCCTTCATAAAACATTGCTAGAAGCTAACAACCCTGAAGGAGGCACTGTTTTTGCCTATCATGTACAAGACCCGCAACGCTATGGTGTAGTCGAATTCGATAAAAACAACAAAGTAATTTCTATAGAAGAAAAACCTCAGCATCCAAAATCAAATTACGCCGTTCCGGGAGTGTATTTTTATGATAATTCTGTAGTTGAAGTTGCTAAAAACCTAAAGCCATCTACTAGGGGTGAATACGAAATAACCGATGTTAATAAAGAGTATCTTAAAAGAGGTAAACTTAATGTAAGTATTCTAAACCGTGGTACTGCTTGGCTTGATACCGGTACATTTCAATCATTAATGCAAGCGCAGCAGTTTGTTCAGGTAATTGAAGAACGTCAAGGCTTAAAAATTGGCTGTATTGAAGAAATTGCCTACATAAAAGGATTCATAAATGCCGATCAGCTTAAGAAAATTGCTACACCTTTATTAAAAAGTGGATATGGTGAATACCTGATGAATCTCATCAAGTAATTAGCAATTCTTTATTAAAAGTTCTAAAAGCAATATGTATCTTTGCATTTCAATAAATTATAGACGAAATGCAACATAATGTAGCTGAATTATTACAATCTGATAAGTTTTTACAAGAAGTTTCTGTTAAAGGCTGGGTTAGGACGTTTAGGGCCAATCGTTTTATAGCTTTAAATGACGGATCTACCATAAATAATATACAATGTGTAGTTGATTTTTCAACTACCGATGAAAGTATTTTGAAACGAATTACCACAGGTGCGGCTATAGCTGTAAAAGGAATACTTGCCGAAAGTCAAGGAAAAGGGCAAAGTGTTGAAATTCAAGTTTCTGAAATTGAAATATTAGGAGATTCTAACCCCGAAGAATACCCTATTCAGCCTAAAAAACATAGTTTAGAATTTCTTAGAGAAAATGCACACTTAAGAATCAGAACCAATACGTTCAGTGCTGTAATGAGAGTGCGTGCTGCATTATCATTTGCAGTTCATAAATATTTTACTGAAAACGGATTTTACAATTTCCATGCTCCTATTATTACTGGTTCAGATGCTGAAGGTGCCGGAGAAATGTTTAGAGTTTCTACGCTCAACCATGAAAATCCTCCAAAAACTGAAAATGGCAACATAGATTATTCTGAAGATTTCTTTGGCAAAGAAACCAACCTTACAGTTTCAGGTCAATTAGAAGCAGAAACCTATGCTATGGCACTTGGCAAAGTATATACTTTTGGGCCAACGTTTAGAGCTGAAAACTCTAATACGGCAAGGCATTTGGCCGAATTTTGGATGATAGAACCTGAAATGGCATTCTATGATTTGGATGCTAATATGGATTTGGCTGAAGATTTTATTAAAAATGTAATAAAATATGTAATTGATAACTGCAAGGATGATCTTGCTTTCTTAAATCAACGTTATGTTGATGAAGAAAAAGCTAAACCTGCTGACCAACGCAGTGAATTATCACTATTGGAAAAATTACAATTTGTAATTGACAACAACTTTAAAAGAGTAAGCTACACCGAGGCTATTGATATTCTTAGAAACTCTAAGCCCAACAAAAAGAAGAAATTTCAGTACATTATTGAAGAATGGGGTGCTGATCTTCAAAGTGAACACGAACGCTTTTTAGTTGAAAAACATTTTAAATGCCCAGTAATACTTTTTGATTATCCTGCTAAAATTAAAGCATTTTATATGCGTTTAAATGATGATGGTAAAACTGTAAGAGCCATGGATGTGCTCTTCCCAGGTATCGGTGAAATAGTAGGAGGCTCTCAACGTGAGGAGCGTTTGGATGTATTAAAAGAAAAAATAAAAATGCTTGGAATTGATGAAAAAGAACTTTGGTGGTATTTAGACTTACGTAAGTTTGGCACGGCCGTACATTCAGGTTTCGGTTTAGGTTTTGAGCGTTTGGTACAATTTGTTACCGGTATGGGTAATATCAGAGATGTTATCCCCTATCCAAGAACACCACAAAATGCTGAGTTTTAATTTCATCTTTTTTGTATTTTAGACAAAACATTGCTACATGCTAAAGCAACATCTTCAATATAAACTTTTGCAAAAATTATCTCCACAGCAAATACAGTTGATGAAGTTAATTCAACTGCCCACATTAGCTTTTGAGGAAAAAATAAAGCAAGAAATTGAAGAGAATCCTGCGTTAGACAGCGGCAAAGATTCTGATGATTCTTACGATTACGATTCAGACGCTGATCCAACTAATGATTATGATGATTCCGGCAACGAGACAATAGAAACCGATATCAATATTGATGAATATTTGAGTGATGATGAAATGCCTAACTATAAGTTGCAAGCCAACAATTATAGTAGTGATGATGAAGAAAAAAATATTCCGTATGCTGCAGGAACATCTTTTAACCAGCACTTAACAAGCCAGTTAAGTACTTTTTCATTAAACGAACAAGAAGAACTAATAGCTGAATTTTTAGTAGGCAGTATTGACGAAAGTGGTTATATAAGAAGGCCTATTGCTGATATTGTGGACGATTTGGCCTTTTCTGAAAATATTTATACTGATGTTGCTGAAGTAAAACGGATGTTAAAATATGTTCAGGATCTTGATCCACCAGGAGTTGGTGCACAAGATTTAGAAGAGTGTTTGTTAATTCAGCTAAAAAGAAAACCTGAAACCCCCGCAAGGCAATTGGCAAAACAGATTCTTGAAGAAGCATTTGAGCATTTTGTAAAGAAACACTATAAAAAACTCATACAAAAGTTCAGTATAACCGAAGAAGAGCTCAAAGATGCCATCCATGAAATTGAAAAACTCAATCCCAAACCGGGTGGTTCTTATTCCGGTAGTAATAAAATAGTTGAGCAAATCATTCCGGATTTCACTATTAGGATTATCGACGGTGAATTAGACCTTACACTAAACTCCAGAAATGCGCCTGAGTTGCACATTTCGCAAGAATACAACAATATGCTAAGAGGTTATGCAGAGTCTAAAGATAAATCCAGATCTCAAAAAGAAGCTGTACTTTTCATAAAACAAAAGCTAGATGCCGCCAAATGGTTTATAGAAGCCATCAAACAGCGTCAGCAAACCCTGCTTATTACTATGAATGCTATTATGCATCATCAAGAGGAATATTTTTTAACCGGTGATGAGCGTAAATTAAAGCCCATGATCCTTAAAGATATTGCCGATAAAGTGGGGATGGATGTTTCTACCGTTTCAAGGGTTGCCAACAGCAAGTACGTTGATACTCCTTACGGAACAAAGCTAATCAAAGATTTCTTCTCAGAATCAATGAAAAATGAACAAGGTGAAGATGTTTCTACCAAAGAGATTAAGCAAATACTGCAAACTGTTATCGGTGAAGAAAATAAACGAAAACCTTTAACGGATGATAAACTGGCAGCTATTTTAAAAGAAAAAGGTTACTTAATTGCAAGAAGGACGGTAGCTAAATACAGAGAGCAACTTGGCATCCCTGTTGCAAGACTTAGAAAAGAGATATAAAATGATGGAAAAAGTACATCATTATATTTCATACATTTTCCATCCTATTTTGGTTCCAATGGTTGGAACATTGCTTTTTTTTATTGTAGCACCTTACCATATCCCAAAAGAATTTGCATACAGAGTTATTTTACTGACTTTTGTTTTAACTTACATTTTTCCCTTGCTAATGTTATTTTTTTTGAAAAAGATCAACTTGATTGAAAATTATCAATTACCCTCCATTAATGAGCGTAAATTTCCGCTGTTATTTGTTGCTATCATTTGTTTAACGATGGGTAAATTATTGCTTAGGACCGATGCGGTAGATTTGTTAGCTTACTCGTTCTTTGCCAGTGCATTATCATTAATTCTGACGTATCTTTTCTTCTTTAAAAATATTAAAAGCAGTATGCATACAATGGGCATTGCAGGGCTTATTACTTTTCTGAGTATAATCAGCTATAGTTTTAAAATTAATTTATTATTGCTGATTTTTTTATCATTTATACTCTTAGGAATAGTTTCTACATCCAGATTAAAACTAGAAGCACACTCAGTAAAGGAAATATTTATTGGAATATTTATTGGAATAGTGTCTCAACTTATTATTTATTTTACATTCGTAATGAATTACAATATGTAAAAAATAAGTCCTACCCTAAAATCTTTTGTATTTAACGGTGTAGTATCTTCTAAATAAGCCTTATCAAAAACATCTGATAATCCGTAATAAAAATTAAAGTTCCACGTGCCATAACCTACAGAAAAAGTAAGTCCGTATTGAAAATTATTAATTTCATCAATACCCTTTGTTTTTAGTTTGCCACTATCATCTTTTAATTTAGCATTAGTTGCAAAAGCGTAACTAAATTTAGCCCCTCCATATATTCGCCAAAACTTATATTTATCTATGGTAGAACTTCTCCAGCGTAGTTCTAACGGAGCCTCAATCATATGTGTGGAAAATTTATTAGACCTATAACTAACATCTCCCCCTAACAAGCTAAATTGAGTATTTCCGTCAACTTTCTCTATCTTAATATTTTGAAAATAGGTGTTCCGACCATATCCTAAACCTACTCCAAACGCTAAATTTCCTCTTTCATTCAATGGCATATCTTTGATAAAACCCAGTGACAAATTATTCGAGAAACCTTTTTGTTTTACCCCTTCGGAAGGTTTATTCAAAATAATATAACTGAAACCAACATATATCTGATCTTCCAAATACTTTTGATCTACAATAGAATCATTTTGAGCAGAACCTAAGGTACCTACCAATAAAAAAATACAAGAGATTATTTTATACATACAACAAATATAATTATTTATAGAACTAAAAAAGGGCAATCTAAAGATTGCCCTTTTAAAATATCCTTGATTGGAATTAACTAATTTTTCATGTTGTCTATGGCACTACCTTTTCTGGTAGAATAGTTAACTTTTAAAGCATTGATTTCTCTTAACTCCTGCTTTATATCAGTTATAGTACCAACATTAGCATTCATATCAGCTTTTATAGATGTTGTTAACAAAGGAATTTCAGCTTCTGAATGCTTAGCTCTTTCAGCAAAAATAAAACTCTGTATTTGACTAACATCAGATATTTTATCATTTAACTGAATAAGATCCCCTTTTACTTTACCATCTTTAGATTTACCAACATATATGTAGCTGACCAAACTTTTTTTCTCTAGTTTTTTCACCTGATCTGCTTGAGGTAATTTAGGTGCCTTAATTTTAAGGTCTGTTTCTCTCATCACGGTTGTAACCATAAAAAAGAACAATAGCATAAATACGATATCCGGTAACGAAGCCGTAGATATACCAGGTGTTCCTTTTTTCTTCTTTTTAAACTTGGTAGACATAACTTAAATTATTTAGTAGGTTCAGCCTCAGATATAACTTGAGGGTAAATATTATCCTTTATTTCATCTTGCTGTATAGTAGTAAGATCATCAAAATCTTTGCCATACTTCTTATTAGCATATCTGTTTCTAAGATCAGTATAAGCACCTACCAATTCATTCTGTACAGCAATATATGTTGCATATGAAGTACCTCTATCACTCTGCAAAGAAATAACGGCCTTTTTAGGGTGATCTGAAGATCCCGGGTCTTTATCTCCTTCACACCAAGTACAAGGGTCAATACCCTCTGCTTTTAGTGTAGCAGCATCTCCACCGCCATTATCAATAAATTTCATAGCAGCCTCACGAAGGTCTTCAATATCCATATATATTTCACCTTCTACTAAAATTTGATTATTTCGGTTAACATTAACCTCAAATACGTTTTTCTCTTTTAGTATAGGTGGTTTGATATTAGGATCTTGCTTTTCCGGTAATTTACGTGAAATACCGGTATCAATATCCATTGTAGTTGTTACTAAAAAGAATATCAATAGCAAGAAAGCAATATCTGCCATAGATCCTGCATTTATTTCAGGGGTGTCTCTTCTTGCCATATCTTATAATTATTTTATTAATGATTTAACAAAACCTCCTACAATTGCAATCAGTGTTATGGTACCTAATATAAAAGTAAATGTGATTAAGGCACTTATCCATTTTGATACTTCGCCTGCTTCACCATCTTTTATAACATTACCCAAAGCATCAGTAACAGCATCTCCACTAGCAGTAAAATACGAGATCGCTAATAAAACTCCTAAAATAAGTACACCAGCTAATGATTTTTTTAGTGCTTTAGGATTTCTAATCAAGTTTAAAACAGACATAAGAACAGCAATAATGACAGCTATTATAAGTAAGTAATACCCATAGTTCACAAAACCACTTGCCGCTCCGTCTATTGCAGCTGTATCATCACCAGCCATTAATACTCTTACAAAAAAGAATATTCCTATAACACCAAGTATGGCAGTGACAATAGTTAATATTTTAGATTTATCCATGTTTACGATTATTTTTTGTGTCTAATTAGTAAATCTACTAATGAAATTGATGCATCTTCCATACTGTTAACTATGCTATCAACTTTAGATATAATATAGTTATAGAAGATTTGTAAAATAATTGCCACGATCAAACCAAATACGGTTGTTAATAACGCAACTTTAATACCTGATGCAACAACTGTTGGAGAAATATCACCCGCAGCAGCAATTGCTTCAAAGGCCTGAATCATACCAATTACTGTACCCATGAAACCAAGCATAGGTGCCAACGCAATAAATAATGATAACCAAGAAACATTTTTTTCTAATAATCCTAATTGTACACCACCGTAGCTGATTACAGCTTTTTCAGCTTGCTCAACTCCTTCATCCATTCTGTCTAGACCTTGATAAAAAATTGAAGCAACAGGCCCTTTTGTGTTTCTACAAACTTCTTTTGCGGCTTCTACTCCACCTGATGCCAATGCTTCTTCAACATTGTTTACCAATTTAGTAGTGTTGGTAGTTGCCATGTTTAAATAAATAATTCTTTCTATAGCTATAGCTAAACCAAGAATTAAGGTTATAAGTACAAAACTCATAAAAAGTGGTGTTCCATCAATAAAGTATTGTTTTAAAATTTGATGAAACGTTCTGTCTTCAGTTGCAGCTTTTGCTACTTCTTCAGTCTGTATTGCAGTTGCTAACGCATACATGTTTTGCACTGAGCCTAAAAATAATAATCCTGTAATAGCAAGGATAGTAAGTACTTTTTTCATTGTTTGAATCTTAATTAATAAAATTAGTTAACGGGTTAAAGATATAAATTTTTTATTAAAAAAATAACACTTGCGGAGAGAAAGGGATTCGAACCCTTGATACAATTTCTCGTAAACACGCTTTCCAGGCGTGCGCCTTAAACCACTCGGCCACCTCTCCTCAAAATTATCAATTTTTAATAAGCGAATGCCAAATAAAACAAAAATATTTTACTTGAAAAAATATTGAAAGTAAAATTAACGCATTTCGCCTCTTAATTGCTTTTCAAAGACATTCTTGAACTTTTTCTTAGAGATATTCTCACCCAAAAGATACATCAATTTAGCCACTGCAGATTCCGTTGTAATATCTTTTCCGTCTATAACGCCAATATTCTTTAGATGATTACTGGTTTCATACAAACCTAACATTACACCACCTCCAACACATTGGCTTACATCCACTATATGAATGCCTTTTTTAACAGCATCTTTCAATAATTCTTCAAACCATGCAACCGTTGGCGCATTACCAGAACCATAAGTTTCTAACACAACACCTTTTAAATTAGGCACATTCAACATACTTTGTACTGTTTTTTTAGTGATGCCCGGGAAAAGTTTGAGGATAACTATACTATCTTCCAAATGCTTCCTAAAGATCGTTTTTTTCTTTAACGAGCTTTTTAAAAGCAGGCTCTCATTGAATTTTAAATGTACACCACTCTCTGCTATTGATGGATAATTTGGTGAAGTAAAAGCCTCAAACTGTTCGGCATTTATTTTGGTGGTTCTATTAGCTCTGTATAATTTATATTCAAAATACAGGCCTACTTCTGTTACAACAGGTTGTCCCTTTTCATTTTTTGATGAAGCAATTTGAATAGCTGTTATTAGGTTTTCTTTAGCATCAGTCCTTAAATCACCAATAGGCAATTGCGAACCCGTAAAAATTACAGGTTTAGTAAGGTTTTCAATCATAAAACTGATGGCAGATGCCGTATATGACATGGTATCAGAACCCGTTAAAACAACGAAACCATCCTTAGAATCGTAATTATTTTCAATAATATCAATGATTTGCACCCAATAATCAGTATTCATATTGGATGAATCGATTGGATCTTTAAAAGAAACTGTTTCAATAGTACAATTTAACTGTTTTAATTCCGGTATGTTTTCGTAAATATTCTGAAAATCAAACGGTTTCAGAACATCTGATTCATAATCTTTTATCATACCAATGGTGCCTCCGGTATAAATAAGTAATATATTTGGAATGTTTGCCATTTTGTCAGAACTCATCAAATTATATTAAATAATTGTTAATCAATACATTATTAAATTTAACAAAAAAATAATAGTCCATTAAGTGCTATTATTTGATATTTGGAATGTTTTATGCTGTAAATTTATCAAACATTAATCAAAATTTTAGAAAGATATGACTGGATTTTATATAATTGTAGGTGCCATAGCTTTAGTTAGCTGGTTAGTAAGCAATAAACTTAAAAGCAAGTTTAAGCATTATTCTCAAGTACATTTACGAAACGGAATGAGTGGTGCCGAAATTGCCGAAAAAATGTTGGCAGACCATGGTATTAATGATGTAAAGGTAATTTCAACTCCAGGTATGCTGACAGACCATTACAATCCTAAAAATAAAACCGTAAACCTTAGTGAAGGTGTATATAATCAACGAAATGCTGCCGCTGCTGCTGTTGCAGCGCATGAGGTGGGGCACGCTGTGCAACATGCCAAAGCCTACGAATGGCTGCAAATGCGTTCAAAATTAGTACCTGTAGTTAGCGTTACTTCAAATTTTTCGCAATATTTAGTTATTGGAGGTATTATTTTAGGAGCAGCTTCTGGTGGCACATTAGGCTTTTACATTGCTATTTTAGGGCTTATCTTCATGGCATTGGCTACAGCATTCAGCTTTATAACTCTACCTGTTGAATACGATGCTAGTAACAGAGCTTTGGCGTGGTTAAAAAATAAAAATATGGTTAGCCAGGAGGAATACAAAGGCTCCGAAGATGCGTTGAAATGGGCTGCCAGAACGTATTTAGTTGCCGCAATAGGTTCGTTGGCTATGTTGTTGTATTGGGGAATTAGAGTACTCGGTTCAAGAGACTAACTTATAAAACAAAAAACCGGCAATTGCCGGTTTTTTTATATTTTAATTTGTCTGTCTATCTGCTGATCTAATGATATGAAAGTTTCTGTTCTGGAAACTCCTTTAATGGCCTGTATCTGCCTATTCAATACCTGCATTAAATGTTCATTATCTTTACACAAAATCTTCACAAAAATAGCATAATTGCCTGTGGTGTAATGGCTTTCAACAACCTCATCGATTTCTTTTAAACGCTTTATAGCTTCTTTATAAGTACTTGCCGAATCAAGGAAAATCCCCACAAAAGCTAGTGTTTTATACCCAAGCACTTTAGGGTTAATAACAAATTTAGACCCCACTAACAATCCTGATCTTTCCAGTTTTCGCAAACGCTGATGAATAGCCGCCCCGGATATACCAACTTCTCTTGCAATACTAAGTATAGGGGCTCTAGCATCCTCCATCAAATGCTTTAAAATGATCTTATCGATACCGTCAATATGAAACTCTTTTTGCTTCATTATGTTATGATTTATAATCAAAAATAAAAAAAGGATATAGAAAACTATACCCTTTTAGCATTTTTATTTTTCGAAAGAAATTACTCTTCTTTCATTTCAAAACTTTCCATGAACTTGGTTGTATAATTACCGGCCAAGTAATCCGGATGATCCATTAATTGCCTATGGAAAGGGATAGTAGTTTTTATTCCTTCAATCACGAATTCATCCAATGCCCTCTTCATTTTATTGATAGCTTCCTCTCTGGTTTGAGCAGTAGTAATCAATTTAGCAATCATTGAATCATAATTTGGGGGTATTACATATCCAGCATAGACGTGCGTGTCTAGTCTTACTCCATGCCCTCCGGGTGAATGTAATGTGGTAATCCTTCCAGGTGATGGTCTAAAATCATTATAAGGATCTTCCGCATTTATCCTACATTCAATTGAATGTAAATTTGGCGTATAATTCTTTCCTGAAATTGGCACACCTGCCGCCACTAAAATTTGCTCCTGAATAAGGTCAAAATCTATAACTTGTTCAGTAATAGGGTGTTCTACTTGAATTCTGGTATTCATTTCCATAAAGTAGAAATTCTTATG
>JAGQYU010000210.1 GCA_020435885.1 Flavobacteriaceae bacterium | reverse complement strand
TGTAAAATAAATTATTTCTACAAATGACATTGAATGTACTCTGAAGGTTGTTCTTTTAAAATCAAACAGATGAACACTGTCTTTATTTTTTCATTAAATTTAAAAAAATTATCATAAAACTATGCAAACCTATATTGCTTTACTGAGAGGTATAAATGTTGGTAGTAAAAAAATAAAAATGACTGACCTAAAAGTTTCATTTGAAGAATTAGGTTTTACCGATGTAGTTACTTACATACAAAGTGGTAATGTGGTCTTTAATTCTACTATAACTAATGTAAAATCAATTCAAAAAAATATTGAAACCAACTTACTTTCTCAGTACAATTTTGAAGTGCCTGTTTTACTACTAAAACCTGAAGAATTAAAAAATATCATTGAAAAAAATCCTTTTACAAAAGATCCTAAACGAGAGGAAAAACTTTTTTATGTAGTCTTCCTTTTTGAAAAACCTAAGGAAGAATTTATCAAAAAATTATACGAAATAAAAGTGCCGAATGAAGAATTTCAGTTTGAAAATTCTTCCATTTATCTTTATCCCGGAAATGGTTATGGAGAAGCTAAAATGAACAATAATTTTTTTGAAAATAAACTAAAAATAAAGGCCACTACACGTAATTGGAATACGGTAAATAAGCTCCTTGAAATGACTAACTAAAACAGTCATTCACTGCGCTTTCTAATGAACTGAATTTAAAATTAAAACCCGTTTCTATTATTTTTTTATTACTTACTTTTTGGCTTTCCAACACAATACTTGCCATTTCCCCAAGTAATAATTTTAACATAAAAGCTGGTGCGTTTGGCAACCGTAAAGGTTTCTTAAGGCTCTTTGCAATAGTCTTCGTTATTTTAGCATTTGTAACAGGGTTGTTTCCAACTGCGTTGAATGCGCCAATCAGATTATTTTCAGCGATATGCAAAAATATCCTTGCTACATCTTCTATGTGAATCCACGACAAATATTGCTTACCGTTGCCCAATGGAGCACCAACACCATACTTAACAGGTTTTGCCATTTGTTCTAATGCTCCACCTGTTTTAGACAATACAACGCCTATTCTTACTTTAGAAACTTCCAACCCAATAGCTGTAAAATTAGCTGTTTCCTTTTCCCAAACATCAACAACTTTTCCTAAAAAGGATTTGTTTATTTCACTATTATCTTCTGTATATTCTTTTGTTAATGAAGAAGGATAAATTCCTATTGCAGAAGAGCTTATCAATTGTTTTACATTATTATTGTTTTTTGAAAGTAAAGAATAAAGTAGTTGTAAGCTTTTTACTCTACTATCTATAATTGCTTTTTTATAGGAAGTTGTCCATCGTTTAGCTATGGATGCCCCAGCCAAATTGATAATTACATCTACTCTTTCCAAACATTTGGCATCAATAATTCCTTTATCAGGATTCCAATAAAAACCTTGGTAATTGTCTGTTTTTGCAATTTTTTGCTCATTGGTAGTAAGATAATGAACGGTATGCCCCTTTTCTTTACAAAGGCGTACAATTTCTTTACCTATTAAGCCTGTTGCACCGGTTATTAAAAACTTCACTTTTTAGTAAATAAATTTTCCAATATATTATCTGCCATACTCCATAAAATTAAAATAACCAAAAGCAACACCAATAAAATAATAGTCTTTTTACTGTTAGATTTCTTTCTGGGTCTTAATCTTTTAAATTCCATAGCTCTGTATTTAATTCACTCAAAAATACAATTAAAATATTGCATTAAAAATTAGTTTGACTATCTGTTAGTTACATTTTGTACAATGAGTTATTTACCTATCTTTGTGAACTTATTTTAAGCCAGTGTATTGAATGAAGCACATTCGTAATTTTTGTATAATTGCCCATATAGACCACGGAAAAAGTACCTTGGCTGACAGGCTGTTGGAATATACCGGAACCATTACTGAAAGAGAAAAGCAAGATCAGCTGTTAGATAATATGGATCTGGAACGTGAGCGAGGCATTACTATTAAAAGCCACGCCATACAAATGGATTATATCCATGAAGGAGAAAAATACACACTAAATTTAATTGACACTCCCGGGCACGTAGATTTTTCGTACGAAGTATCCCGGTCTATTGCTGCTTGCGAAGGCGCTTTATTGGTAGTTGATGCCGCTCAAAGTATTCAGGCTCAGACCATTTCGAATTTATATTTAGCACTGGAAAATGATTTGGAAATCATTCCTGTGCTGAATAAAGTAGACTTACCTAGTGCCAAACCCGAAGAAGTAATTGATGATATTGTAGATCTTTTAGGTTGCAAACCCGAAGAAATTATCCCTGCAAGTGCCAAAACAGGTATCGGCATTCAGGAGATCTTAACCGCTATTATCGAGAGGATTCATCCTCCGAAAGGCAATTATGACGAGCCCCTACAAGCATTGATTTTCGATTCAGTTTACAACCCCTTTAGAGGTGTTGAAACGTATTTTAGGGTAATGAACGGATCTATTAAAAAAGGCCAGCAAATAAAATTTGTAGCCACTAATAAAAAATATGAGGCCGACGAAGTCGGAACTTTAAAATTGAGTCAAGTCCCAAAGGATGAAATAAAAGTAGGCGATGTTGGCTACCTAATTACAGGTATAAAAGATGCCCGTGAAGTAAAAGTTGGTGATACCATCACCGATGCTATTACCCCCACAACCAACCCGATAGAAGGCTTTGAAGATGTTAAACCTATGGTATTTGCAGGTATCTATCCTGTTGATACTGAGGATTATGAAGAGCTAAGGTCTTCTATGGAAAAGCTCCGTTTGAATGATGCTTCGTTGGTGTTTACCCCGGAGAGTTCTGCTGCATTGGGCTTTGGTTTTAGGTGTGGGTTTTTAGGCATGTTGCATTTAGAGATCATTCAGGAGCGTTTGGAACGTGAATTTGATATGACAGTAATTACAACGGTTCCTAACGTGTCATACCATGCCTATACAACAAAAAATCCTGATG
>JAGQYU010000209.1 GCA_020435885.1 Flavobacteriaceae bacterium | reverse complement strand
CTGGTGTAGAAGTTTCCATCCATAATAAATCTGCATATGGAGCGTAGCTTAGCCCTCTGTCAATGCCTTGTTCAACTCCATTCTTTACATAATAAAAACCTTCTGATGTGCGCTCATTCCCCATAATAAATTTTCTATCTCTTTCATCAATATCACTTGTAATTAGATTAGCCGCATCAGCATCTGTTCTTGCAATAATCAACGTAGGCACACCCATAACATCAGCAGCCAAACGAGCCGCAACCAGTTTATTGATTGCTTCTTGGGTTGGCACTAACACTTTTCCCCCCAAATGCCCACATTTTTTAGCAGAACTTAACTGATCCTCAAAATGAACAGCAGAAGCACCACTTTCTATCATGGATTTCATCAGTTCAAAGGCATTCAAATTTCCACCAAAACCTGCTTCAGCATCTGCAATTATAGGAACCAAATAATCTTTTTTATCTTTAATACCATTCACCGATTGGATTTGATCAGCACGCAACAAGGCATTATTGATCCTTTTTACCACTTGAGGAACACTATTTGCTGGATAAAGAGACTGATCCGGATACATTTCTCCAGCCAAATTAGCATCAGCGGCAACCTGCCATCCACTTAAATAAATAGCTTCCAGACCTGCATCTACTTCTTGAACAGCTTGGTTTCCTGTTAAAGCTCCCAATCCGGCAACAAAATCTTGTGAATTCAGTTTTTTCCAAAGTTTTTCAGCACCCATTCTGGCAACACTATAATCTATTGTATATGAGCCTCTTAATTTTATAACTTCTTCAGCGGTATAAGGCCTCTCTATGCCTTTCCAGCGCTCATTGCTTAACCAGTCTGACACTAAATTTTGAATTTTCTCTTTAGTTTCCATAATTTTACATGATATTATTATTAATTGATAATTGAATCCCGTATAGAAATGTTAGCCCATCTTACGGGGTTTTTTATAAATATTGATAAGCAGGAATCGTTAAAAATTCAACAAATTCCTCAGTTAGTACTATTTGTTCAAAAAGCCCTGTAGCCAATTTGAATTTTGTGTTTGGCAAATTTTCTTCTCCAACCATTTCCATCAGTTTATTTACTTCATCATTAAATATCTCCACATACAATTTCATGTTAAATTTTCTTCCATCTTCAAGCATAACCTCATTATGAAGCCATTGCCAAACTTGTGTTCTGGATATTTCCGCAGTAGCGGCGTCTTCCATTAAATTATACAATGCCACAGCACCGTTTCCTCTTAACCAAGCTTCCAGATAAAGAATACCTACATTGATATTTTTCCTAATTCCGGCCTCTGTAACCGTTCCATGAGGAATTTCAATCAGGTCTGATTCCGTTACATGTACATCTTCTCTTTTTACATGTATTTGATTAGGCGTAGGCATATGCTCATTAAAAATTTTCATGGCTACTTCCACCAGATCAGGGTGTGCCACCCAAGTACCATCATGACCGTTTTTTACTTCACGTTCTTTATCAACCCGCACTTTATCAAGAGCTGTTTTATTAGCTGATGGATCACTCTTTATTGGTATTTGAGCCGCCATTCCTCCCATAGCATGGATACCTCTTTTATGGCATCGTTGGATTACCAACTTAGAATAAGATTCCATAAAAGGTGTAGTCATTGTTACCTGATCTCTATTCGGCACAACATACTCAGGTCGGTTTCTGAATTTCTTTATATAGGAAAATATGTAATCCCATCGACCACAATTAAGCCCAACAATATGATCTTTTAGTTTATAGATGATCTCATCCAACTGAAAACTTGCCGTAATGGTTTCAATAAGTACGGTAGCTTTAAATGTTCCTCTCGGAATTTGTAAATAATCTTGAGTAAAATTGAACACTTTGTTCCACCAGGCAGCCTCCAGATAATGCTCTAATTTTGGTAAATAAAAATAAGGTGCAGTACCTCTATCCATCAGTATTTTAGTATTGTGGAAAACATACAATCCGAAATCTACTAAACTGCCGGATATTTCCTGTCCATTAACAAGCATATGGCGTTCATTTAGATGCAAACCTCTAGGTCTTACTAACAATACCGCCAAATGATCATTCAGCTTATATGCTTTTTCTTTAGTGATATCAAAGTAAGATATCATTCGTTTATTAGCATCAATAAGGTTGTATTGCCCTTCAATCACATTACTCCAAGATGGTGCGTTACTATCCTCAAAATCAGCCATAAATGTTTTTGCTCCTGAATTCAATGCATTGATGATCATTTTTCTATCAACTGGTCCGGTAATTTCTACCCGTCTATCCAAAAGATCATCAGGAATAGTACCGGCAACCCAATTACCTTCTCTTATATCCTTCGTCTCTCTAGGAAACTCGGGGAGTTTACCCTTGTCAAATTGCTTTTGCTGCAACTTTCTTCTTTCCAATAATTGCAATCTTGCATCGTTGAATTTCTCATGCAGTTCAGCAAGAAAATCCAATGCTTCTTCTGTTAAGATTGAAGGATAAAATTCAACCACATCCTTTGCAAAAGTTACTTTAACCCCTATTATTTCTTTATGCTCCATAGTGAAATATTTTATGAGACAATATTAGAACAAACTTTTTTAAAAATCAAGCGAACGTTCGCTTTTTTTATTTATTTCGTTATTTTTATCATATTCGCAAAAATTCGTATCTTTGTTTTAGAATTATGGAAGAAGAATATATCAAACTTATCTTTGGCTTAAAACTTAAGCAGATACGAACCGACAAAAACCTGTCGCTTTTTGGACTTTCAAAACTAACAGGGCTTTCAAAATCATATCTCAATGAAATTGAAAAGGGTAAGAAATACCCTAAGACTGACAAAATAGTATTGTTGGCCGAAGCATTGGATGTTCCTTACGATCAAATGGTTTCCTTAAAACTGGATAAAAATCTGGCTCCGATAGGCGAAATCTTACAATCGAAAATATTAAAGGAAATTCCTTTAAATCTTTTTGGGATTCAGGAAAGTGATTTGATCGATATTATTGCCGAAGCCCCTGCTAAGGTAAATGCCTTTATAAGCACCATTATAGAAATTGCTCAAAACTATAATTTTAGCAAAGAGAGCTTTTATTTGGCATCTCTACGCTCTTTTCAGGAAGCAAACAATAATTATTTTGATGAATTGGAACACAAAGCTTTAAGTTTTGCAAGAGCCTATCAAATAGATGTAACTAAACCGGTTTCTTCTAAAGAACTTGAAGAAATCCTTATAGAAGAGTACGGTTATACTATTAATGAAAAAGAACTGAATGAACATCATGAATTACATAACTTACGTTCCGTTTTTGTTCCTAAAACCAAAACGCTTTTACTAGCAAAAGAAATGGATGATGCTCAAAAAGCATTTATTTTCGGTAAGGAGATCGGTTGTAATTACCTAAATTATAAAGAACGTTTATACACTTTTTCGTGGATAAAGTTTGAGAATTTTGAGCAAGTGCTAAATAATTTCTATGCATCTTATTTTGCAGGAGCTTTGCTATTAAACAAACAACAACTTACTGATGATCTTACTGAATTATTTAGTAAAAGTTTCTTTGACAGAGCATTATTTTTAGAACTTTTGCATAAATACAATGCATCACCTGAAACATTCTTTCAACGGCTTACCAATATTCTGCCTAATGAATTTGGGCTAAGCAATCTATTTTTCTTGCGCTTTACTCATAAAAAAGGGAGTTCTAAGTTTCACCTTACAAAGGAGTTACATCTATCGCATCAACATGCGCCGCATGCCAATGAAACTAATGAGCATTACTGCAGGCGATGGGTTTCTTTAAAAGTTTTGCAGGAAATCACACAAAAAGAAAATGACCATGTTTTTGATCTACAGATATCTCATTATCCTTCGGATGAGCAATCCTATGCTGTAATTTCTTCAGCCACAAAAGACCCTTTTAAAGAAAATTATTATAGAAGTATTAGTATAGGAATTTTGATTGACAGGCAATCTAAACGTAAGATCAATTTCTTAGCTGATCCAAAAATTCAGGTCAACAATGTTTCTGTTACCTGTGAATCTTGTCATATAAAAGATTGTAAAGAACGTGTTGCTGAACCTATAAATATTGAAAAACAGCAACGAAATAAAACTATTGAGAAAGTTGTGCTAGAACTTACCCAAAAGTTTTCAAAATAACCGATGCAATTCGTATTTTAGTGGCCTCAAAATGAAAGAAAATAAGTAATGGATATTAACTTCAATAGCAACGAAGACCATAACAAACTACTCGTATCCGAACTCAATAAAAAGCTGCTGAAAGTTTATAAAGGTGGTGGAGAAAAGCGCATTGAAAAGCTCCATAGCCAAGGTAAAATGACTGCCAGAGAGCGTATTGATTACCTATTGGATTCCAAAGAAAAAAGTATTGAAATTGGTGCTTTTGCAGGAGAAGATATGTATGTGGAACATGGCGGATGCCCTTCTGGTGGTGTGGTTGTAAAGATTGGTTACATTAAAGGCAAGCAATGTATAGTGGTTGCCAACGATGCTACTGTAAAGGCCGGAGCATGGTTCCCTATTACAGGAAAAAAAAACCTGCGTGCTCAAGAAATTGCCATTGAAAACAAATTACCCATTATTTATTTAGTAGATAGTGCCGGTGTTTATCTGCCTATGCAGGATGAGATTTTCCCCGATAAAGAACATTTTGGGCGTATTTTCAGAAATAATGCCATTATGAGTAGTATGGGTATTACACAAATTGCTGCTGTTATGGGTAGTTGTGTAGCTGGGGGTGCTTATCTACCTATTATGAGTGATGAGGCTCTCATCGTTGATAAAACAGGTAGTATTTTCCTTGCCGGAAGTTATTTGGTAAAGGCTGCCATTGGTGAAAATATAGATAATGAAACCTTAGGAGGTGCTACTACGCATTGCGAAATAAGTGGCGTTACGGACTATAAAGCGAAAGATGATAAAGATGCGTTGGATATCATTAAAAATATTGTTGACAAAATTGGTGATTACCAAAAGGCAGGTTACAACAGAATAAAAACAATTACTCCAAAAGAAAGAGAAGAAGACATTTATGGTATTTTACCCAAATCTAGAGCTGATCAATACGATATGTATGAGATCATCAAACGGTTAGTAGATAATTCTGAATATGAAGAATACAAAGCAGGTTATGGTAAAACATTGATCACCGCTTATGCCAGAATTGATGGTTGGGCAGTAGGAATTATTGCCAATCAACGATCTGTTGTAAAAACCGCCAAAGGCGAAATGCAATTTGGAGGGGTCATATACTCCGATAGTGCCGATAAAGCCACTCGCTTTATTGCTAATTGCAATCAAAAGAAGATTCCGTTGGTCTTTTTACAAGATGTTACGGGGTTTATGGTCGGCAGTAAATCAGAACATGGAGGCATTATAAAAGACGGTGCCAAAATGGTGAATGCCGTTAGTAATAGCGTAGTACCAAAATTCACCATAATTGTAGGTAATAGCTATGGAGCAGGTAACTATGCCATGTGTGGAAAAGCCTATGACCCGAGGCTTATTGTTGCGTGGCCAAGTGCTGAATTGGCCGTGATGAGTGGTAACAGCGCCGCCAAAGTCTTATTACAAATAGAGAAAGCTACGTTGGAAAAACAAGGAGAAAAAATAACTCCCGAAAAAGAGGAAGAACTCTATAATACGATTAAAAGCAGGTATGATAGCCAAACCTCACCCTATTATGCTGCAGCCCATTTATGGACAGATGCTGTAATAGACCCATTAAAAACACGTAAATGGATAAGTATGGGCATTGAAGCTGCTAACCACGCTCCTATTGAAAAGCAGTTTAATTTGGGAGTTATACAAGTATAAAAATTGACAAAACTATAATTTTGATTTATATTATATGGGAAGAGCATTTGAATTTAGAAAAGCACGTAAAATGAAACGTTGGTCAGCCATGGCCAAAACCTTTACCCGTATTGGTAAAGATATTGTAATGGCAGTGAAAGAAGGTGGTCCTCATCCTGAAACGAATGCGCGTTTGAGGGCGGTGATGCAGAATGCCAAGGCAGCCAATATGCCCAAGGATAATGTAGAACGTGCCATTAAAAAGGCCTCTGAAAAAGACACTGCAGATTATAAAGAAGTATTATTTGAAGGCTATGCGCCACATGGAATTGCCGTATTGGTAGAAACTGCTACGGACAACAACAATAGAACTGTTGCCAACGTAAGAGCAGCTTTCAATAAATGTGAGGGTGCTTTAGGCACTTCCGGATCAGTGGTTTTTATGTTTGATCATACGTGTAACTTCAGAGTTGCTACTGAAAATCTGGGAATGGATTTGGAAGAAATGGAACTAGAACTTATTGATTTTGAAGTAGAAGAAATCTTTGAGGATGAAGATGGACTTATGATCTATGCTCCTTTTGAGCAATATGGCGCTATCCAAAAATATCTGGAAGAAAAGAATATAGAAATACTTTCTTCAGGTTTTGAACGCATCCCAACCACAACCAAGCAACTTTCAGAAGAAGAACAAGCTGATGTTGAAAAACTACTGGAAAAATTAGAGGAAGATGATGATGTACAAAATGTGTATCATTCCATGGAAATGTAACTATGCAACTAGATTATTCTATTGAACAATTACAGGAAGTTGCCCAAAAGGTAATAACAAATTCTTCTGGCAAAATTCTTCTTTTTTATGGTAACATGGGCGTTGGTAAAACTACACTCATCAAGCAACTGGTAAAACAACTTGGTAGTAATGATGCAGTCAGCTCACCTACTTTTTCATTGGTTAATGAATACGAAAGTGATAGTGAGGGTTTGATCTATCATTTTGATTTCTACCGGATTAAGAATGAAGAAGAGGCCCTAGATATTGGTATTGAAGATTATTTTTACAGTAATAACTGGTGTTTGATAGAATGGCCGGAAAAAATTAAAAATTTAGTACCTTTAAATGCTGTTGCAGTTCACATTTCTGTGAATCATGATGGAACCAGAAAAATACTAATCAAACAACCGACAAATAATGGGTAAGCAATTTTCACCATTCAGTAAAGAGGAGTTGATCCCAAAACCCGAAATGCTTGAAATAAAAAAGCAAAAAGGTGAACTTTTTATAGGCATACCCAAAGAAACGCACTTACAAGAAAAGCGTATCTGTTTAACTCCGGATGCTGTGGCGGCACTTACCAGCCAAGGGCATCGTATCATAATAGAGTCAGGTGCTGGGGATGGTACTAATTATAAAGATAATGAATATTCTGAGGCCGGAGCACAAATATCGTATGATACGGAGGAAGTTTTCGGGTGCAATATGGTATTGAAAGTAGAGCCCCCTACTCTTACCGAAATCTCTTATATGAACCCTCAAAGTGTGTTGTTTTCTGCTTTGCAGCTTAAAACGCAGAATAAAGATTACTTTGAAGCACTTGCTAAAAAAAGAATTACTGCCATTGCTTTTGACTTTATAAATGATGAGGATGGTGTGTATCCGGTTGTAAAATCGCTTAGTGAAATTGCTGGAATATCCTCCATACTTATCGCTGCTGAATTAATGAACAATACCAACGAAGGAAATGGTCTTTTGTTGGGAAACATTGGTGGGGTTCAACCACCCGATGTTGTAATATTAGGGGCTGGAACCGTAGGCGAATTCGCAGCACGTTCAGCCATAGGCTTAGGAGCTTTGGTTAAAGTTTTTGACAATTCGGTAACCAAATTAAGAAGATTACAACACAATTTAGGTACATTAGTCTACACCTCTACTATTCAGCCAAAAACATTGCTAAAATCGCTTATGCGTTGTGATGTTGCTATTGGTGCTGTAAGAGGAAAGACAAGAGCACCTATTTTGGTTAGCGAAAGCATGGTTAAACAGATGAAAGATGGGGCAATTATTGTAGATGTTAGTATAGACAGTGGAGGCTGTTTTGAAACTTCTGAAATAACTTCACACAACAAACCTACTTTTACCAAACACGGAGTTATACATTACTGCGTACCTAATATTCCATCAAGATATGCTAGAACTGCCTCATTATCAATAAGTAACATCTTTACTCCCTATCTATTAAATATAGGTGAAGAAGGTGGTATAGAAAACGCTGCTCGTTTTGATAAGAGCCTCAGAAAAGGTATGTACTTTTATCATGGTATATTAACAAACAAGGCTGTGGCCGACTGGTTTAACCTCCCTTACAGGGATATCAATTTATTGATTATATAAGCGTTTTGGTTAGAAGATTTACACTTTTTGGATTCGGATTTATATTAGGCTTGGGACTACTGTTCTTTTTCCTTAATGGGAAAAATGCTTCCTGCAATTTTATGCCTAATGAACGTGTGCTGGATATCCTCAGAAATAAACACAGAACCTATTCTGATGAAGTTCTCAATATAATGAATGAGCAACATATAGACACTACTGATATTGATACATTACTTATTTATGGTGATATTGATTTTTCAAAAAGTAAAACTCGGCAAGAGCCATGCCGTTACTATTGGCTAGAAGGGTTTGTTGAAGATAAAAAAACCTCGTTATACATAGAAAATTGTGATACGATTGTAACTATTAAAGAAATCCACATCACAAAATAACGCTTTACATTACTGATATTCCTCATTGCTTTTTAATTTTTAGGGTTATAACTTTAAGCATCTTATAACTCTAAAATGGCAGCATCATGAAAAAAATTCTATTGCCAACCGATTTTTCGCAAAATGCGATCAACGCCATCCATTATGCGCTAGAGCTCTTTAAAGATGAAGTTTGCACATTTTATCTTTTAAACACTTACACTCCCGTTATCTATAATTATGATTATCAGATGAATACAGGAGGTTATTTAGGTGAAGTTGTAGATATTGTGAAAAAAAATTCGATAAGTAAACTAGAAGAACTTAAAAAGGATTTAAAGAAAAAATATGTAAATAATAAGCATTCTTTTACAATAATCTCTTCCTTTAACCTATTGACCGATGAAATTAAAGATCTTATAAAAGAATATGATCTAGACCTTATTGTAATGGGTACAAAAGGTTCTTCAGGGGCTAGAGAGGTACTATTCGGTTCTAACACCATTCATGTAATTAATAAAGTTAAATGCCCTGTATTAGCTATTCCTGATGGTTATTTCTTTGAAAAACCTACTGAAATACTTTTCCCAACAGATTATAAAGTTGACTACACCCTAAAACAATTGGATGTTCTTAAACTTATTGCAGATAGATATCAATCAAGAGTACATATTTTAAATGTATCTCACGGAACTGATCTTACAGAAACTGAGAATAAGAACAAAAAGAAACTCGAAAAATTATTAGCAGAACAAAAACATGTTTCGTACAGAGTAGATGATCAAGAAATTCCGCAAGCTATCAATGAGTTTCAAGGCGCTACCTATGTACAGCTTTTAATGATGATCAATAACAAGCATTCATTTTTTGAAAACTTGTTCTTCAAACCTGTTATCAATCAAATAGGATT